>JAUNIK010000146.1:1436-6899 GCA_030523505.1 Prevotellaceae bacterium
CAAAGGTTGAAGAGGCAAAGGCTGCTGCTGTTGAGAAGGCAACAGAGGCTGTTGCACCAGCAGTAGAGAAGGCTGCCGAGGCTGCACAGAAAGCTGCAGAAGCAAAGGCAAAGGCTGACGAGAAGGTAGAGCAGGCAAAGGCTGTCAACGACGCCGCAAAGAAGTTGCTTGGTAAGTAAAACAGCCCCCAGCCCCCCAGCCCCCACGCTCGGCTTTGCCGCTTCGCTCGTTAGGGCAGAAGAAGGGGGAGTATTTAGCGAAAGCGATGGCGAAAGCGAAAGCGATTGCGTCGTCGCAGACAATGGGGAGCACATACAAACATATAGCCCAGAGCGCAATGCCCTGGGCTATTTTAATGTTATTAGTCAGCATCAGAATGGCTCTGCATCACCCGGATCATCGCTGATGAAGGCTATATTACTCTCTTTTGAAACAGGCTTCTGAGGTTTATAATTCTTCAGGTCGCGCAGATAGATGAATTCTGTTCTGTTCTTTTTGATACGACGCTGCTGATGGTCTGTGCAGACATCGTCGGGGTTGTACTCCATTTCTCCATGTATAAGCAACCACTGCTTCAAATCCTTGGTGAAGGTGTTCGACTTTACTGGTTTCAAATTCTGACCTTGGCGAGTGCGGTTGTAGTCGGCAAGCACGCTGTCCTTTACTAGATATGTGTCCAGATGTGATTTGTCGTAGAGGAAATAGGTGCTTGCCCAACTGCCGAACACTCCCTGAGTATTTTCATCCATCACTCGTTCCACTACCTTTTCCATAGGAGCTTCTGGGCGATTGCCGAGGGCTTCTTTCACAGCAAATCCGTATGAACAAATCTGCATGGCTACGTTGATGTCGAGATTGGTATCCTGATCTGAATAGTTATCATCCCAGAGGTTTTGACCGAAATAGTCGTCAACCTGACGTGTCTTGTCGAAATATCCATACTGGTCTTTGGTATGGAAGAAATGACTCATAGGGTTGTACCTTGTACGACGAGTGAACGAAGGGTCGAACTCAATAGGGTCGAAGTTTGAAAGGCATGCAATCTTCGGTGATAGTTTTTTATTGATTGTCTGCTTCTTTTGATGTTTCTTTTCTACCTGAATGCCACTGGTGATGTCAGAGTTGAGCGAGGATACTTTGAAACCCTTATAGCATTCATCGTAGAATACAACATCTGTCATGTGGGTTACCTCTTGATATCTGAATTTATCTTCAAGGACTTTGGCGTCTCTGGCGTCGATTCTCACGCATTGATATCCTATGAATGGCAGGAAATACTCGAACATAATAGATTTGCCCGTACCTCCGTTCGCCTCAATGCCAGGCAGTCTGTCATACTCGAAATAGAATGGAGCAAAGCATTTGCTTGGATCGCGGTGACGGTGGAGCAGATAACTGATATTGAAGAGCGTTGACGCAAGATTTCTGTTATTTGCGCTAATCTCTTCTTCGGTCAGTGCTTCGCCCTTGTCGGTTTTTGCCCAGTTGATGTACGAGATTCGCATCAGGAATTCAAGCAGTTTGCTGCTTTTTCCAATGTCGGTGATGGTAATCTCCACCGGGTTGTCGCTGTCTGCATTGATGCTCCATGTAAAGAGGGCGTCCATGAGGGTTATCTCACGGTCGATGACCTTTGACTTCCATACATGGCATGATTGGCTCTCATCCACCTCGAATATTCCTTCACTGTTGACAAGGAATGTGGCATTGCGGGTGAAAAACAGTTGCGAATTGGCTGTTGCAGAGGTGAAGTTCAGTTCAATCTCCTCAATATCGCAGATGTTACTGTCAAGAGCCTTGCCTGCCAGAACGGCATCTCGCTCAGCTGGGGTGTAGTCCTTGGTCTGCTCCACTATGAAGTTGCGTATCTGTTCCTTGCTCACTTCTTCCACCTGTTTTCCTACTACATGAACGTAGATATATGTCTGCGCATCCGGTGACATATATTTATAGTATCCGTTCATGCGCAACATGAATCGCATATTGTCAGCCGACAACACTGGTTTGCCATTCTTTGCTCCCTCGTATTTCACAATCTTGTAAGAGTGGGCTGTGTTGAGCAGTTTTCGGAAATCATCGTATGAAGGATACAATCCACACCAGTCACGCAGATCCTTGCATGGCTTGCCCTGATCGCCACGCTTCTTGAGCAGACTGTCAGGCAACTCAACAATCTTCAAATAAGGGAATGCCAACATATTGCGGCGCATGGCTTCCTTACCGGCTTTGTCGATGTCGGGAATGTAATAGAGAGCGTCAGTGAACTTGCGTATGAGTTGCATCTCGTAGGGAGTGATGTGATGGCCTTCGGAATTGAACCAGATAGGGTAGTAACCCAATGAAGCCACACACACTGCGTCACGCTCACCACAGCATATAACGCCCATTATTCGTTTCTTCTCGTAGTTCTTGTCGGCAGCCGCCTTTTCTTCCTCCTCTTTCTTCGCAACGAACGCTTCATACAATCCGTTGACGATGGAGTCGGGCGACTGGCCTGTTTCAATATACGAGAACTTGTAGTTGCGATCGTCGTCCTTGATGCAACGATAGCGAGGTTGGTACATCTTAGTAACCTTGCTTGTGATATTGCCCTCTGTATCTATCATCTTCGCTTCGCGAATGTAGATGGGATAGTCGGCACGACTGCTGAAAGTCTGTTCCACACCATCCTTCACTATGCTGAAATGACTCAAACTCTGGAATCCCCAACACTTGCATACCTCTGCCGTGGCGCGTGGCGACAACAACCGCAATTCGCCCTGGGTGAACTCATGAGGATAGGTGTATGTACCATCCTCCATGCCTTCGGCAGCCTCACGCTTGCTGTAGGTGGCATTCTGATGCTTGCGCTTAGTGTGCTTGTCGTCAGTAATGTTGTACTCGCTTGCCAACTTGTCGATAGTGGTATCGATGTCGTAGCCGTATAACGCGGCATACACAGCGATAGCATTCATATTGCTATCGTTGGCAAAGTCGTGCAACAGTACTGTACCGCCTGAGTAGCAGAAACTGGCTGATGGATACTTGTCATCACGCAATGGATGACGAAAAGACTTCTTTCTATCGGAATCGATGAATTTAGTCAAGTCCGGTAAAATGTTGGCGAAAATATCGCGGCCACCGTTTGTGGCTTCCAAAATTCTGTTTTCTTTATTCATCCTTGTTTTCATTTATCTTCTCTGGTGTATTAACTATGGCTAAATAATTAAGGCACTTCATCATAGGCTGTCCTCCTCATCTTTGAAGTCGTCGTTATCGATAGACTCAACAACCTTGCCCTTCGAACGGCGAGGGTTGCGATAGTCCATACGGTAAACCTCGCCACCGAGCACAATGTCATACTGAGTACAGCGGACGAAGTCGTAGATAACCGTCTCCGACTTGTAGTTAATGTTGAGACTGTCGAACAGACGTGAAGTGCTCAGATAGTAGTAGCTGCCAGATTTTCTAACCTGGAAAGCATCTGCATCATGCGCACGCAACACACACATATATAATGTGTTGGCCTCTTCGTCAATCACGATCTTTACATAAGTCTGCTCATTCAGCGAAAGAGCAGCTCTCGTACCGTCGCCGAATCCCAGCTTGCCAGTCTTTTGAACCGTAGCCTTGAGTGTCGGGTCGAATACCTTAGCGGATAATGTTTTAAATGAAACCATATCTTAATAAAAGATTAATTATAATGCAAAGGTACGAAGAAATCTTGGTATATCCAAAGGATTTAGATAAAATTAAGCATTTTCTTGCAACAAAAGTTTGCGCTCCCTTGGAAATTTGCAAATATGATAAATTTCTAATAGAATAATTAAAAATCGCCCGAATACCCAGTAAATAATAGTATTGTTAAATCTAACAAATGTGTTAATTCCAAAATTCCAATCCAAGTGGTGCAAAAATATTACTCCTGAAAATGAGAAAATCAGTATTTCGATACTTGCTATTCAGAGGAATAATTTCTGGTATGTTTTGGAATAAAATATAATTATCCTTGCTTAATGAATTGAAATACAGCGTTTTAATAGTAGTTTTATCCATTCCAAAAGCATTCCAAAACACAGCCAAACCCGTTCCAAAAGGCCGTTTTTCATTCCAAAACGGCAGTTTCTTGTCTGTAGAGAAAGCCTGACAAGGAGAACCTGCTATAACCAAATTTACAAATTAGCGCAAGTTTTTGATGCAAATATTAAATTTGTGATGTATTCCCATAGATCGTTGCTCTCTCAATCCTCAATATGCGCAACTCGTTGTAAATGGTGCACTTATCACGCAAAACACCGCCCCGGCAACCTCATTCCATCGGTTTCATGTCCTCATTCCACCGCTTTCACGGTGTCATTCCATTGAAATGAAGTCCTCATTCCATTGAAATGAAGGGAGCCTCACCCCCAGCCCCTCTCCCACGAGGCGAGGGGAGACCATTCGGGAGAGGGGCATCAGTGCTGGGACATCGGCGTGTGAACAGATTTTTAAATATTTTGCTGCGACAGCGATTTTAGATTAATATTATGATGCACTCGAAGCTCATAAGAGCGAGAGTGGCATTGGCGTCAGATTCATTGGTATAGAGTTCACTCTTAGACAATGAATGTGCGACAAGGCAACAAAGGCTTAAGCCTTCATCATAATGTTAATCCATTTTTCATCTAAAATATAATACTCTGAAAATTCTTTCAATATATCGCGAAAATACTTACCAAAATATTTGGATATTTCGGGAATTTTTAGTAACTTTGTAAGTGAAAGGATAAGGGATAAAACCTGATGTTTTCCTCGCGGACAGCGGTTCGTAATGGGGATTCATGATGGCCCTGAACCAATCACAAAAATATTTACTTTACTTAACAACTGACCCAAGCCTTGAAACGGTCCGAAAAGGAGCCTCTCTTCAGCCCTCCCTTCATGGGGGATATGGATAGCCTGAAAAAAGGTAATCAGTGTTCTCCCCTTTTGGGGAGTTAGAGGGGGCTCGTTTTTGTAACAGGAGGCACAATTAGCTTATGGCAGTGAACTACCGCCTTATGAAGAACAACAATGCTTCTTCAGCAAACTACGGCCGCTACTACGCAAAGGCCGTGCACACTGAGACTGTTGACCTCGATGTCCTCGCTGAGCGTATCCAGCGCAACTCGACAGCAAAGAAGTCTGACTGTCTCGCAGTACTCACCGAACTTGTTGAGGTTCTCAAGGATGAACTCATGGCAAGTCATGTCGTGAAGATCAATGGTCTCGGTTCGTTCAAGATCGGACTCAAGGGCAAGTATGCCAAGACCGACTCTGAGTTCAGCGCTTCGCAGCACATCACCGGCTGCAAGGTGAACTTCCGTCCGGAGTACACTATCATCAACAACGGCACCTATGTCGACGACGATGGCAACACCAAGGTTAAGAAGGTTGCCATCTCGGATCTGACTAAGGATCTGAAGTTGAAGATGTATTAAAGGAGACCTTCCCCCTTACCCCTTC
>JAUNIK010000147.1 GCA_030523505.1 Prevotellaceae bacterium
GGTACCAGGGTCAGTGCCTGGGTCAACAGTACTGTCATAGTTGTCGAAGGAGAAGGCCTTATCGACATTGCTTCCCCACACATACTGCTCAAGGCCTGGATAATCTACAAACGGATTACGGTTGTGCTGATGATTATAGACGGCATTGTTGCGGTTGATTTCCTTCTCGCTCACTGGGTCTTCCTTTGCCCAACGGAGGAGCATATCCAATGCCCATGTCTTGAATGCAGGATATTTATTATTTGCGAGCATATCGCTGCTCCATGAGGCAACGCTGTTCTCATAGCAGGTGACCATATAGAAATATATACGCGCGAAGTCGCCTTTATATTCATCGTTTGGCTCGAACACTGTGCCGGAATAGCCCGGAGTGGTAGATTTGCCGAGTTTCGAGAAGCCGTTGGCTGACTTATACGACTCGCCGTTGGTCTCGCCGAAAGGATAGTTTGAGCGGCGTCCGTTGACATAGGCATCGGTAGGAAAGATATGCATGAGGTCGCTCACCATCGGTGAGGCATCGCCGAACCAGCTCTTTGGCATAGAGTGCTCACGGTTGTAGCAGTCGCCCTCGGCGGAATAGTTACCTGCCTGATCGGTGCCCGGACGGTAGTTGGTGATATTGGAATACATATCCCAGATCTTTCCATCGGCGCGCACATCGGTGGTCTTGTAGCAGTCCCAGAGGCCGTTGTACGAGATAGTGGTATGACTGTTGATGATGTCATGCAGGGCGGTTTTCAGGGCTTTGCCTTTCTTGCCGTCGGCATCACGGTAGTAGTTGCCAGTACCATTTGGTCCCTGTGCGTAGGCGAGCACAGCAACAAAGAGGAATACAAAAGATAGATATTTTCTCATAGGTTCTTTCTATTAAATTCGTACAAAGTTATATAAAAATCGGGAAAGCGGTGCCGAAAAAGGGAATTATTATTGTTTTTTCGTAAGATATTGAGTAATTTTGTAAAAGAAGACCCTCTCCGCCCCTTAAAAGGGGCACCTCCCTGGTCCTAACGTCCCAGGCCCCCGTGGTGCTTTACGCTGATTCGTTCGGCTTTCGGGGCTCAGCCTCCGACTAAGCGAGCACTGCCCCCTGCACCTTCGCCCGAGACTATCAATCTCGTGCTTGGCACGACCATAATGGGGAGGATTTTATAATGCATAGGAAGAATTACAAAACGACAGAAATTTATAATAGATAGGTAAAGACAAAATTATGAAATACTTATTGGTAAGTGACATACACGGTTCGGCGCCACAGCTGAGGAAGGTGCTGGACTATTTCGAACAGGAGAAGATGGATATGCTCGTCATCCTCGGTGATATACTGAACTACGGTCCTCGCAACGGTGTGCCGGAGGGTCTCGACGCGCAGGCGATAGTGGATATGCTCAACCCTCTGAGCGATAGGATAATTGCCGTGAGGGGTAACTGCGACTCGGAGGTGGACCAGATGCTTCTCAACTTCCCGATGATGGCTGACTATGCGATGCTGGTGGATAACGGCACTCGCTATTTCCTTACCCACGGACATAAATACAACGAGGAGAACATGCCGATGGCATGCGATGTGTTCGTGTACGGACATACGCACCGCCAGAAGATAGAGAGGAAGGGGGATGTGACTGTGTGCAACACGGGTAGCATCACGTTCCCGAAGGACGGGAACCCGCCGACGTTTGTGACCGTAGAGAACGGCACATTAACAATGCACGAACTATAGCAGATTGACAAAAACCGAAATAAACCCCTTTTAGAGGATGGGTGCCTATCAGCACCTGATGCTATACTTCCACTTTGTTCTTATAAGAATAAATTCTTAACGCCCAAACTGAAAGCATATCATCACTTTCTTTCAGAAAGCTTTCATCCTCTTCAAGGCGATAAACAGAAAATAAACCATGCTACGCACTGAGAAGGGAAACCAATACTTCTTTCTCCGCTGCGCTATGAAAGCGGCAAAGCCGAGCGCAATACTTCAATAATTCTTTCTCCGCTGCGCTATGTAATCGAACCAACGGGCCGCTTGCGTAATGCAAAGGAGCAAGAAAGCGGCAAAGCCGAGCGCAATAATTCAATAATTCGGAGGGGCGACATAGTGGGGTAGCCGGATGGCGGTTTATTTTCTGTTTATCGCCTTGGGGTTATGTCGAGTGGTGTGAAGCACCACGCTGATGTGAGTGGTTCAAAATATCTTGATGCTTGCATACAAGTATTTTGAAGTGCTCATAGCAGCAAGCCAACAGGCTCGACATAAGCACAAGGGGTTTTTATTGTTTTTGTCAATCAATATGGTACGATAACAATAACATACAGTTTCATCAATCCAAAATAAAAACCGAAACATAACAAAATTATAACACATGAAAAGAACAAAGACCATATTACTGTTCGTGGCGCTGATGCTGTGGGGCACGGCGAACGGACAAACGAGAATTTCACTCAACAGTGATAACGTACAATGGAGTGTCCTGCCACAGGATGATATAACTCCAAAAACAGGCAAGACGGTGTCGTCTGCGGGGTTCACAATGAAAAACGCAGTGGAGGGTGTCGTGCCGGGTACTGTGTTCACTGCCTATGTGGAGGCAGGAAAAGAGCTGGACCCGAACTACGGTATAAACATCATCAATGTGGACGAATCGTTCTACAACCGTCCGTTCTGGTATCGCAGTGAGGTAACTCTCGGACAACCAGTGAACAAAGGACAGCGTGTGTGGCTGTGCTTTGACAACATAAACCGCTACGCTGATGTGTGGTTCAACGGGAAGAAGGTTTCGGGAACTTCCACGAGTACTCGCGACATCAACGGTCACATGATTCGCTCACGCTTCGATGTGACGGACATAGTAAAAAAGAACGGCAAGAATATCGTTGCTGTTCTGATATATGATGCCGACCAGAAGAAGGAGCGATTCTCGAAGGAGCCGTTCGCCATCGGTTGCAGTCCTTCATATCTTGCCGCCGCCGGTTGGGACTGGATGCCATACGTGCCTGGACGCCTTGCGGGAATAACGGGCAATGCCTATATGGAGATTACAGGCGAGGTGCAGTTGGTGGATCCATGGATTCGCACTCTGTTGCCTACCCTCGACCATGCCGACATCGAGATCAGCACCGAGATAAAGAACACTGCGGCAAGCGACAGGATTGTGACTCTCGAAGGTACGATAACGCCGGGAGACATTGTCTTTTCAAAGAAGGTAACGATTCCTGCGGGAGAGACGGGGAAGGTGGTGCTCAACGATGAGGAGTTCCGTCAACTCGCCATCGACAATCCGCGGTTGTGGTGGCCTAACGGATACGGCGAACCGTTCCTGTATTCGTGTGACCTGAAACTGCGCACCGACAATGGCATTTCTGATTCAAAGCATATCAACTTCGGTATCAAGCGCTACACGTACGCGTATATAGAGAATAAGGTGGAGAAACCGGTGCTGACATTCTATATCAACGGTCAGGAACTGTTTCCGAAGGGTGGCTCGTGGGGCATGTCGGAATGGTTGCTCCGCTGTCATGGTGCGGAATACGAGGAGAAGATTAAACTGCATGTGGAGCAGAACTTCAACATGATTCGTTGCTGGACGGGTTGTGTGACCGACGACGAATTCTATGACTACTGCGACAAATACGGTATCATGGTATGGAACGATTTCTGGATTCATGCCGGGGAGGGTGAGATCATTGAACCAGAGGCTTTCAAAGAGAATGCCCGCGACAAGGTTGTCCGTCTGCGCAACCATCCTTGCATAGCCCTCTGGTGTGGTGCTAACGAAACACACCCGGTGAAGGATATCGACGACTATCTGCGTAAGATTGTTGCCGAAGAGGATCATAACGACCGCCACTATAAGTCGTGCTCCAACCAGGATGGTCTTTCCGGTTCCGGTCCGTGGGCAAACCGCCCTCCTCGCTATCATTTCGAGACTCCGACAAGCGGTCTTGTGCTGCTTCGTCCACCCTACCCTTACGGCGATGACTATGGATACGGCATGCGATCGGAACTCGGCATGGGAACGATGCCAAACTACGAGAGCGTCAGACTGTTCATTCCGAAAGAAGACGAATGGCCATTACCTACAAACGATGAGATGCGGCAAGACTCAAATGTATGGAATGTGCATTACTTCGGCATGAACGGTGGCAATGCTGACCCGGCCTATTACCGTTCATCGGTGAACGAGCGCTATGGTGTTTCACAGAACCTCGAGGAATACTGTGCGAAGGCGCAGTTCATAAACCTGGAAGATATGCGTGGCATGTACGAGGCGTGGAACGACAAGATGCACGAGGATGCTTCGGGCATATTGATATGGATGAGTCTTGCGGCATATCCATCATGCTTATGGCAGACTTTCGATTATTACTATGATCTTACCGGTAGTTATTTCGGTGCGAAGAAAGCCTGCGAGCCGGTTCATATCCAGTGGAACTCGCTTACAAACAGTGTAAAGGTGATCAATGAGAGTCCTCGCGATCTGAGGAATGTCCGTGCGAAAGCCACTATCTTCGACATCAACGGCAAGGAGATAAAGGAACTGTCGAAGGAGAAGAATGTATATGTTCGTTCGGCAGACAAGGCAGAAGCATTCGTACTGGAGTTTCCTAACAGCAATATTGCGGAGGGCAAGCCGTGTGTGGCATCTTCGACGATGGGCGACAATGTGGCATCACGCATCACCGACGGTTCTATACAGAAGCGCTGGGAGAGTGAATACTCCGATCCGCAGTGGGTTTATGTGGATCTTCAGGAGGTGCACAACATAAACACTATCCAGTTGTTCTGGGAGGGTGCTCACTCGAAGGAATACGAGATACAGACATCGCTCGATGCAGAAAACTGGGAGACGATACACAGCGACAGCAACTGCGATGGTGGCGTTGACCTCATCACATTCAGTCCTTGCGATGCCCGTTATGTGCGTGTGTATGGCAAAAACCGCGCGACATGGTTCGGACATTCCATCCTCGAAGTGAAGATTTTCGATACCGTTCCTCAGACTGACATAAACATCTCGGCATTGCATTTCATCCGTCTGGAACTGACCGATGAGGACGGTAACCTGTTGAGCGACAACTTCTACTGGCGAAACGGAGAGCAGGAACTCGACTACTCAGCACTTCAGGCGCTGCCAAAGGCTGATATCAGTGGTGAGATTGTGGAGAGCACTGTCGATGGGATGACGCTGAATGTGAAGAACAACTCTGCGACGGTAGCCTTCGGCAACAGGATACGCCTTGTGAATGCTGTCACTGGTGAGCGAATCCTCCCTGCTCCGATGAACGACAACTTCTTCACGCTCCTTCCTGGAGAATCGAAGATGATAACGATAAAGACTCCGCGCGAGCAAGTGACAGGAGGTGTGGAGGTGCTGCTGAAGCAGTTTACGTATCCGGAAAGGCCCCTCTGTGCAACCTATTATATTAAATAAAAATGTACAGCCAAAAGCTTCGCTTTTTCGTTATTCATCTTGTTCTTGGCATCTAATGAGTAAACTCTTATCTGCCAACCCCAATCTGCCTAACAGTAACTATCGTTACTTGGCTGTACTGGAAAATATGGCCCAATGGCAAAAAAATTCGCAATATGCGAAAAAATAAAATAAGACTCTCTCCGCCCTTCGGGCACCTCCCCCGTGAGGGGGAGGGCAATGGAGATACTCTTTCTGACAGTGCGCCCCCGGATGGTTTTCTTGTTTTGCTGGCGCAAAAGAAATCTTAGGCTTCGCCAGAAATCTGATTGGCGCTTCGCTTGGAAATAATTTAGGAAGTGATATACAATTATGCATAAATATTTTTACCGCGAATTTCGCGAATTACACGAAATATAATTAGACGAAACCATACAGAATAATATTAGAAAAATAAAATTAGTGTAATTCGCGTAATTCGTGGTTAAAAAAACAACTCTGTGCCAAAAGGTATATCGTTTCCATAATTTATTTCCCTCGATAGAGGTCTTAGATTTCCCCTCGTAAGAGGGCAAAGATTTCTCCTGCAAAGCAGGAACAACAAAAAATAATCCTTACTGAAAATCAAAAAGATAATGAATATTTGGTAGTTTGGTATAATAATAGTAACTTTGTAGCAAATTAAATCAAACAATACAACTATGGAAGTAAAAATTACAAACGAGAACTTTGAGTCTCTTAAGAATGGTGAGTTGCCATTGGTAGTTGACCTCTGGGCAACATGGTGTGGTCCATGTCGTATGATTGGTCCAATCATCTCTGAACTTGCAGAGGAGTACGATGGTAAGGTTGTTGTCGGCAAGTGCGACATCGAGGAGTGCGAGGACATCCCTATGGAGTATGGCGTTCGCAACATCCCAACAATCCTCTTCTTCAAGGGTGGTGAACTTGTTGACAAGTTCGTTGGTGCAGGTAGCAAGGCTACATTGAAGGACAAGATCGAGGGCCTTCTCTAAGATACAACAATCCCCAGCGCGAAAGCGTTGGGGATTATTGTATCTGCTATATTTTGAGAACTGTTTGATTGACAAAAACCAGAAAAACCCCTTGTGCTTTCGTCGAGCCTGTCGGCTTGCTGCTATGAGCACTTCAAAATACTTGTATGCAAGCATCCAGATATTTTGAACCACTCACATCAGCGTGGTGCTACTCACCACTCGACATAACCCCAAGGCGATAAACAGAAAATAAACAGCCATCCGGCTACCCCACTCTGTCGCCCCTCCGAATTATTGAATTATTGAAGTATTGGTTTCCCTTCTCCGCGCGTAGCGGTTTATTTTCGGTTTATCGCCTTTTAAGAGGATGAAAGCTTTCTGTAAGAAAGTGATGATATGCTTTCAGTTTGGACGTTAAGAGCTGGCTCTTATAAGGACAAAGTGGAAGTATAGCATCAGGT
>JAUNIK010000148.1 GCA_030523505.1 Prevotellaceae bacterium
ATTTACGATTTTGTGATTTCCCCAAGGCATTTCACTCCCCCTCCCTAAGGGGGGAGGGGGTAAGGGGGGGGAGAGGCTTACTTCATCACAAACGTGAGCTTACCTCCCTTCACGATATCCTCGTGAGCGATATAGTTCTTCTTGTAAGGCTTACCGTTGAGGAGGATCTTTGCCACATGGAGGTTCTGCTTCGACAGGTTCTTTGCTTCCACCTCGAAGACCTTACCGTTAGGGAATGTCACCTTGAAGTGCTTCATCTGTGGAGCACCGAAGATATACTTTCCACCGACAGGGTCAACAGGATAGAATCCCATTGCCGAGAGCATATACCATGCCGACATCTGACCGCAGTCGTCGTTGCCGCACAATCCGTCAGGACGTGGCGAATACTGTGTGTCGAAAATCTCGCGTACAAGTTCCTGTGTGCGCTCAGGCTTGCCAGCCATTGCATAGAAATATGCTACATGATGACTTGGTTCGTTGCCGTGAGCATACTGACCGATAAGACCAGTAACATCGGCGAGGGTGCTCTCCAACTTTGTTGTGAAGAATGTATCCAGACGGTCGAGGAATGCCTTCTTGCCTCCCATCAACTGGATGAGCGCTGGAACATCGTGCTGCACATGCCATGTGTACTGCCAAGCGTTACCCTCGGTGTAGTCACCACCAGTGCTTTCTGCGTGAGCCAGACCTGCTGGGTCGAATGGTGTGCGCCATGAACCGTCACTGAGGCGTGGGCGCATGAACTTTGTCTCTGGGTCGAACAGGTTCTTGAAGAACTCCTTACGCTTACCGAAATATTCTGCATCCTCAGTCTTGCCCATCAGTGTTGCCATATCCCATGCAGCATAGTCGTCATACACATTCTCCAGTGTTGATGAAACGCTCTCAGCACTTGTCGAGTCGGTTGGGAAATAGCCGTAACGCATATACAACTCCCAGTCTGACTTCAATGGATGACTCTTTGTCTGTGTCATCTTTATTGCGTTGAACGCACGCTCTGCATCAAAGCCACGGAATCCCTTGTGGTAAGCCTCGGCTACTACAGAACAAGCATGGTTGGCCACCATACAGTAGTTGTCCTTGCCCCAGAGGCCCCAGATTGGCAGATGACCTTCGCTCTCGGCAAACTCAATCATCGAGTTCACGATAGGGTCAACAATCTCTGGCACGAAGAGGGTGTAGAATGGATGTGCTGCGCGATAGGTGTCCCAGCAAGAGAATGTTGAGAGATATACTCCCGACTGTGGCATCTGGCGTGGGTGGTTCTTGGTGTCACGGAAATGACCATCGACATCAGCGATATTGTTTGGCTGAACGAGGGCGTGATAGAAACTGGTGTAGAAGTTCTTCAACTGCTCCTCGCTTCCGTCAACGACGATGCGTGAGAAATAGCTGTTCCATGTCTTGTCGGCATTCACTACGGCCTCATCGAATGTGGTCTGCTCAGCCTGGAGGTTCTTGCGAGCACCGTCTATGCTGTAGCTCGACATTGCCACCTGGCACTCCAACTGCTTTGACTTCATATCGAAGTTCAGCACTACACGCTCACCCTTCTCGCCGCGTGCCATCTTAAGATATGTGGTACGAGCGATAGGCTGGTTGAAACGGATAACAAACCAATAGTCCTGGTTCACCCAAACGACATTGTTCACATGACCGGAGATGGTGTAGTCGTCCTCCACATTCAGTTCGCAACTCTTGCACTGCTCGTGATACTGCTTCTCGTTCCATGCCGGACCGTGGTTGAAGTCAAGCAATACTGCAGCATCCTTTGCGTCGTTGAAGTTGAAACGGTAGAGTGCCACGTGTGGTGTTGCCGACACCTCAGCCTTCACCTGTGGTTTGTCGAGCACCACTGAATAATATCCAGGATGTGCTGTCTCCGATTCTTTCTTGAATGGTGAGTAGTATGATGTAGCATCATTGTTCACCTTCTCGCCAGCATGTGTTGGCATCACGAGGATATCGCCGAGGTCCATACAACCAGTACCGTTGAGGTGTGTCTGTGTGAACCCCCATATTGTGGTGTCTGTTCCTACATATTCCGAGCAGTAGTCCCAGCCCACAGCACCGGTAACAGGCGATGCCTGAATCATTCCGAATGGCACGCATGCACCAGGGAAGGTATGTCCGAAGCCTTGTGTGCCCACGAATGGGTCAACATATTTGGTGTACTGTGCCTGTGCTCCCACAGCCATCATCACCGCAACAATTGCTATAAAGATCTTTTTCACCTTGATATTTATGATTTAATGATTATATCATTTATGATTAAATGATTTTTGATTTCGTGATTTATTTCCTTCATCCTCCAAGGCATTTCGACGCCCTCGCCCTAACGAAGTGGTACGGGAGAGGGAAGAGCGCGAAGCGCGAGGGGAGAGGGTCCGGTGGGGAGTGGGTCTTCTATCTCAGGAACTTCAATGCCACACCATTCTTGCCTCTTGGCACTGTCACTGTGGTCTTGCCGTTCTTGGTGACGAACTTCACTGCTTTCTTTGTTGCCACATCAATCATCTTACCCTTTGGAGCGTTGCCTTCCCATGTGATGGTTGCAGGAACACCGGTATTATCATCCTGTGGAACGATAGCATAAACGGTCTTGCCGTCCTTCGATGCAGTGAACCACACATTCTTCTCATCGTTGGTATATACAGGAGTGATGCGTGTGCCGTAGATTGCCTCACCGTTCTTACGCAACCACTCACCTACAGGCTTCAATGCCTCTTCTACCTCTGGCTGAATCAAGCCCTGTGGTGTAGGACCGACGCCGAGCAACAAGCAACCACCCTTAGCACAAATCTCTGCGAGCATAGAGATAACCTTCGCTGGCGACTTGCACACACCTGTTGGGTCCCAGCCCCAAGCGTGGGTCAGTGTGATGCAACTCTCCCAAGGGTAATCGAGCTGTGTCTCAGGGATAGAGCGCTCAGGAGTCTGATAGTTCTCCCACTTGGTCTTCATAGCACGGTCAACAGATATCAATCCTGGATGCTGACCGCCACGTGCCTTCTGAAGCACCTCTTCGAGATATACATCCTCGGCGCGAACCCATCCTCCGTCGAGCCAGAGGATATCAAACTTACCATAGTTCTCGGTCAGCTCCATCAACTGGTTCTTACAGAACTGGCGGTAGTTCTCCCACCACTGCTTGTGCTCTGGGGTGTCGAGCTTATAGTTACGACCACGACCGGCACATCCGTAGTAGTCGTTCCAGAACCACTGACTATGCCAGTCAGGCTTTGAGAAGTAGCAACCAATCCAGAAGTCCTTCTTGCGGAAAGCGTCGAAAACATACTTTGCCACATCGGCCTTTGGGTTGCCCTCGAACAATGGAGCGTGAGCGATGCTGAAATCGGTGTATTTCGAGTCGAACATACAGAAACCATCGTGATGCTTTGTGGTGAAAATCATATATTTCATTCCGGCATCTTCCATGATGCCTGCCCACTGGTCAGGGTTGAAGGCTACAGGGTTGAACGAACCGCTCAGTTCCCAGTACCAGCGTTTGTAGCTGTCGTAGGTAAAACCTTTCGGACGAGTGATCCAGTCCTCCGAGCAAATCTGCCATGACTCGCAGATTCCTGGAATGGAATACAATCCCCAGTGGAACAGCACACCGAACTTCAGGTCCTGCCACTGATCGAGTTTCTGTAATACTGCTGGATCGTCAGGGGCGATATATCCATTCGCCTCGTGACTGTGTACAAAACTGTTGCCTGCCTCATCGGTATGAGCCATCATCGATGTCCATCCGAAGCAAGCCAGCAATGCCATGATAATACTGATTTTCTTCATAGTCAAATAGGTAATTTTTTATTGTTTTGATTAATATTGTGTAAAGGTACGAAGAAAAACCGATATCACCAAATAAAATGTATTTTATTTCCGCAAAAATGTTCGTTAGGTATAAATCCGCAATCCCCTTTGTGCCAAAGGGCATATCGTTTTCAAAAATAAAGGATGCAAACGCATGGTTTACATCCTCGTTATATTTTTCTCAAAAAATGTCGCTGTGTGATCCTGTCCTCAAAAACAAAAGCGTCAGTTCTGTATCATTCTGTTGCCATTGAATCGCTTTGTATAATCTACCTTGTACATTTGTGTTTACCCGAGAATCTGCTTGAACATGTCATCAACACTTTCTGCATGATAAACCCTTCCTGACTTGACATCTTCCAATGCCTCATCAAGACCTGTTTTGCGACGAGGTTTCAGTTTTTCCACAACGACGCCAAGGGAAATCAAGTACTTCAGCAAACTCTTACCAGCATTAGTACGTTCATTGATATGAATAGTATATTCTGCCATAGACTAATAATTTGATTTTGTGCAAAATTAATGCTTTTCTTTTAAATAATCAAGTCTTGTGAAGAAAAATGCAGTTTTTTTTATTTAATCAAAGCAATGATATACTATTTGGCACTACTCAAAAAGGGATTTATTACAAGATTTATGTTAGATTTAAGGTAAGATTCAAGGAGCAATGCGACGCCTCTAAATAAATAATCCCAAAATCATTTAAGCGAGATTTTTCCTAAGATTTCTGCGAGATATAAATCTTTCAAAAATCATACCTTAAATCATGCATAAATAATTTTAGGACGAGATTTAAAAAGGCGCTTCGCTTGAATCTTTCCAAACATCTCACATAAATCTGGGGATAAATCTTTTACCCATTTGTGCCTAAATGTATATCACTTCCTAAAAAACACGCGGACTTAGTTTCCCATTTCAAACACACACTTCCCTTCGAAATAGGTCTTCAGCACCTGTGTGTCATGCAGTTTCTCCAACGGGCATTCCAGCACATCCTGGTCGATGAGGATGAAATCCGCATACTTCCCTTCAGCTATCGAACCGCGACTTTCCTCGGTGCTCATCTGATAGGCTCCCTCGATGGTCAGCGCACGGAGGAACTGTGCTCTGTCGTTCGCCAGTCCTGCTGTGTCCCATGGTGTCGGACAGTATATCTCGCCGAAGGTCTGTGTGCCTGTGAATGCCACTTCCATGATGCCGAACGGATCTGTCGGTGCTCCCGTGGTGGCTGGGGCATCGGTAGAGATGCTCGTGTGTACCCCGTGGTCGGCGAAGGCCTGATAAGGATAGCCCTCATCATTATATTTCGCGTTCATGAACGGTGTGGTGGTGTATAACTTATAATCCTCGTCGGACATGGCATGCCACAACACTCCGCATGAAGCCACGATACCACAGTCGGCCATACGCTTATAATCGGCCTCATCAACATTACGCAGGTGGACAATCTGATTGCGCAGGCCATATTTCGCCTTGTGGGCTTTCTCATAGGCATCAACGACATTCTTCACAGCCATGTCGCCCATGGCATGGATATGCATGGTGAGCCCTTTCTCGTTGGCTCCGAGCGTCACCTTCTCCAGCTCGTCAGGCTGCCATATCGGTTTGCCGTTGGTACCGTTCGATGATGGGAGCATCATATATCCTGTGCCGGTCTCTGGAGTACCGTCCATGAAGAGTTTCACATAGTTGGCGTGCACATGTCCTCCGCTGTAAGTCTCGTTGGCTTTCAGTGCACTGTCCAAAGCGGCAGTGACATCGGCTGGGGTGAGGTTTTCTATCTCATAGGCCAGACCGAGGTTAAGGGTGAGGCGATTTGTCGCGTCAAGATTTTTCACCACCTGATAGGTTGTCATACCAAACTTGTTCGCCCATCCCTCGAAGGCCGCCGTATATCCCATGCTGTTCAACTGTTGCTGTGCTCCGTTGATGGCATTCTCCCACACTGCGGGTTTGTCGTCAGGGGTACAGCCACGCACTCTCACGTATGTTCCGGCCTGCTCGCGGAGCATTCCCGTAGGATGGCCATCGGCATCCGTCACCACTCCTGATTTGTATTTGAAGTCATCCTTCACCTTCCCGTCAGCATCCAATATACCGGCTTTCTGGATACAGAAGGTGTTGGCAATACCCTTATGTCCTTCGTTGTCGGCGAGATACACCGGTACATCGCTCAGTATCTTATCCAGTTCCTCACGCTTAGGATATCTGTCGCCTTCCGACAGGCGTGCGTAGTTGAACCCGAAGCCATACACATAGGTCGGATTCTTCTTTGCCATCGCCTCTACCTTTCGCAGGATTGTCTCCTTGTCGTCGCTGGTATCGAACTTTATCACATAGGTGCCGCATGTATAGAAATTTGACATGAAGTAATGTCCATGACCTTCGGTGCAGCCTGCCATCACCATTCCTTTTCCTCTATGGTCAATGATCTGTGTCTTGTCGTTGATATACGCCTGCACATCGTCCTCGTTGCCCACGAAGATATACTTCCCGTCCTTCACGGCGAACGCCTGTGCCAGACTGTCTGCATCCGAGGTGAAAATCTTTCCGTAAACCACCATATCGGCGTATCCTCCACGAGGAGTTCCGATACCACAACCGGTGAGCGTCATCGCCATCAGCACCACCACCAAACGAATAATTCCTTTCATAGTTGTATGATTTTTCTTTTCCGACTGCAAATATAAAACCATTTTTCGACCTACGCAAGAATATATCATATTTTTTAGCAACGATACACCTTTTGGCACAGAAGTGATTGATTGAAAAAAACAATAAAAACCCCTTGTGCTTATGTCGAGCCTGTCGGCTTGCTGCTATGAGCGCTTCAAAATACTTGTATGCAAGCATCCAGATATTTTGAACCACTAACATCAGCGTGGTGCTACACACCACTCGACATAACCGCAAGGCGATAAACAGGAAATAAACAACCATCCGGATGTAGATTGTACGGAAAGATTTTGAGTAGATTTTAAGTAAAGATTTTCTTCTGCCCCTATGGAGC
>JAUNIK010000149.1 GCA_030523505.1 Prevotellaceae bacterium
TTGAGGGTTATGTCACGACGGCTGTCGGTCATATTGTATGCTTCCCAAAGGTTTTCTGTTGCCGACTCCCAACCTTGTGCATTGTTTGGTCCACCCTTGCTGGTATCGAGCGAAGGAAGCAGACGTACAAGGAACTGACCGCCCTTCCAGCCTTCTGATAGGGTTGCACTGAAGTTGGCTGCCCACGCTATCTCGCTGTTGAACTTGTTTTCGATTTTGAACAGGTCAGCGAAAGACGCCAGCATCGGACACACTGCGATTACCTTCTGTGCACAATCCACTGCCTTCTGCCAGTATTCGTTACTTCTGTTCTCGGCTGCGTATGTATTGAAAACACGAGCCTTGAGAGCTGTAGCGGAGATTGACTTCGGCATACCGTCGAGCTGGCGGCTTGGATCAACGAGGTGCTGTTCTGCATAGTCGAGATCGTCGAAGATGACCTGATAGATCTCGTCCTTTGGAGCACGTGGCAGCAACTCATCCTCTGCACCAGTCATATCATGGGTGCGGAGTGGTACCTCACCAAACATACGCATCAGGTCGAAGTACATATAGGCACGGAAGAAACGAGCCTCAGCCACGAGGTTGTCGCGCAGGGTGGTGTTCATATTAATGTCTGGCACCTTGTCGATAACGACATTACAGGTTTTGATAACCTGATAGAAGTCACGCCAGAGATACTCGAGCGGCTCGTTGTATGGGTCAATCTGGAAGTTCTCGATTGACTGATACTCTGTTGCAGTCATATGCGAATGAGCATTGTCAGAGAACACATCCTGCAAAACCCAGTAGTAGTTGAAGAACACACCTCCAAAATTGTTATCCCACAGGCCGCCAGGAGAATATCCGGCGATGAGATAATCGTATATGGCGTTGGTAGCCGAGAGGGCATGTGTCTCTGTCTTGAAATAACTCTCGGTGGTGATATTGCCTTTTGGCTGCTCGTCAAGGAAGCCACTGCATGATGACATTATCATGAGGGCAAGGAGCGGAAGAATATATTTTTTCATATTGCCGGTGGTTTAGAAGTTTACTTTGAGGCCAAACTCATACGAACGGCACATTGGGTATGTACCATAGTCGGCACCCATTGAAAGGTTGTTGTTAGCAAAACGGCTCACCTCAGGGTCGTAGCCTGTATAGTTGGTGAAGGTGAAGAGATTCTTTGCGCTGGCAAAGACTGTAAGGTCTGAGCAGTAGAATTTCTTGATCAGTTCCTTAGGGAATGTGTAGCTCAGCGTCACATCCTTGATACGCATATAACTGCCGCTCTCTATGAAGTGGTCAGACAGAATGTTGCCTGCCGACTTGGTGGTTGCGCGTGGCATCAGGTTGGTTGGGTTGTCCACAGTCCAACGGTTGAGCACTGCTGTCGAATTGTTCTTGAAACCATTGAGGCTCTCGAGTGAGAACTTGTTGAAGTTTACAATCTCGTTGCCTAACTGTCCCTGCAGGAACACATTGAGCGAGATACTTGAATGGTCGCGGAAGTTATAACCGAAGGTGTTGTTGAAACCAAATGTGAAATCCGGATTGGCATTGCCAAGTTCATAGAGGTCCTTCTCATTGATTTCGTTGTCACCGTTCTTATCTACATACTTGCGATCGCCGTGTGCAAGTGTCTTGCCTGCAAAGAAAGGAATGGTTGATGGATCCTCGTTCAGCTGCACGATACCATCAGTCTTGTAACCGTAGAGAGTTCCGATTGGCTTACCCTCGGTAATCTTTGTCCAATAGGTAATACCAAGAACGGATGCACCGTTGAGTTCATCCATAGTACCGGCGAGGTTGGTGATCTCATTCTGGTTATATCCGGCTGTTACATCGATAGTCCAGTTGAACTTGCCTGTGAACGGAACAGCATTGATTGTGAAGTCGAAGCCGCGGTTCTCAAGGTTACCCACGTTCTTCATCACTGAGTCGTAACCGGTGTGGAAGGATACCGGCATGTTGAGCAGCAGGTCGGATGTCTTCTTGATGTAAGTGTCAATGGTGAAGTTGAGTCGGTTATCGAAGAATCCGAAATCGAGTCCAAGGTTATACTGTGATGTGGTCTCCCACTTCAAGTCCTGATTGCTGATGGTGTATGGAGTGAGACCAGTGAGGATGGTGTTGGTGCCGAAATAAGCCTCTGTGTTGAACAGCAGACCTTGCGAACTGTATGAGGCGATACCCTCATTACCTACCTTACCATAGCTAAGACGCAGTTTAAGGTTAGAGAACACACTCTGGTTCTTCATGAATGCCTCTTCTGAGACGCGCCAAGCACCACTTACCGATGGGAAGAAACCATACTTGTTGCCGATACCGAATTTTGAAGAGCCATCCACACGGCCTGACACAGAAATCAGGTAACGGTCAGCGTAGTTGTAGTTGGCACGAGCAAGATACGAAAGCATCTGCCATTCTGTTACGCCACTCGAGGCAAGCTGCTTCTGACTACCCGACTGGATTGAGTTGAAACCGAGGAATCCATCAGCGAAATCTGCTGTCGCCACTGCTACATATTCCGAGTGGAACTTCTGTGCTGTGAAACCAGCCAGTGCACTGAATGTGTGGTCACCAAAGGTATGGGTATAGTTGGCTGTGCTCTCCCAGTTCCAGTTGTAACCGTCACGGGTACCCACCTGGGCATAACCGTTATTGCTTTCAGCACGCTTGATGTTTCCCGGAGCAAAAGCCTGATCCTTGATACTGAAATAGTCAATACCGATACCAGCCTTCAGTGTGAGGCCTTTGATAACAGTATATTCAAGGAAGGCACTGTCGATAGTGCGGAAGGTAGTGTTGCGGTTGAGTGCTTCATACGCGTCCTGAACAGGGTTTCCCACATTCGGATTTGCAGTATTGTTCTCATACACGTATGTACCGTCTTCATTATATACACCGAGTCCTGGGTTCATCTCCAATGCCCATGAGGTGATACTTGATGCGAAACCTCCTTCGGAGTTTGTCACAACACCATTGCTACGGCTGTAGCTGGCATTGGTTGTGATGTTGAGTTTGAGGCTCTTACTGATATCCTGACTGAAGTTGAAGCGGAAACTGCCCTTGCCGAAATCAGAACCGATGATGATACCATCCTGCAGAAGGAGGTTGGCTGCGGCAAGATATGATGTCTGATTGGTACCTCCTGATACAGAGATGTCATAATTCTGCAGCGGTGCTGTGCGGAATATCTCATCCTGCCAGTCGGTTGACTGACGCGAGAGATTATTGAGACCAGCGAAGATTGCCTTGCGCTCAATTCCGTCATTGTCGGCAACCTCGTTGGCGAGGTCGGCAAGTTGGCGTGCGTTGAGCATGTCCATCTTCTTAGAGAGGTTCTGTATAGAAACCTTCGCGTTGAATGTGACGCGAGCCTTGCCTGCCTTACCCTGCTTTGTTGTAACGAGGATGACACCGTTAGCACCTCGCGAACCGTAGATTGCTGTAGCAGAGGCATCCTTCAGAATCTCTATCGACTCGATGTCACCAGGGCTTATCGAGGTCAAAGGGTTGAGTGCTGGATTCTTCAGCGTACTGGTGCTCATGCTACCAGCATCGCTGATGATTGGCATACCGTCGATTACATAGAGCGGTTCGTTGTTACCATTGATGGAACTGGTACCGCGGATACGGATAGAAGTGCCACCACCTGGCTGACCAGAGGTGTTCATTACTACCACACCTGAGGCGCGGCCCTGCAGACCTTGGTCGAATGATGTGACAGAAGTGGCTGCGAGTTCATCGGCACTGATGCTTGAAATGGCTGATGTGAGGTCGCTCTTCTTCATCGTTCCATAACCTACCACCACGACTTCCTGCATCACATTATGTTCTTCTTCAAGTACTATGGCGAGAGTTGTACGGCCTTTTGTGGAAACTGTCTGCTTCTTATAGCCTACATAACTTACCAAAAGGTTACAGCCTGTTGGGCAGTCAAGTGCAAAGTTTCCGTCTATATCGGTCACTGTTCCAACATTTTCCTTTCCCTCGACGGTAACGACAGCACCCATTACTGGTGCTCCGCTCTCATCGGTAATCTGTCCTTTGACACTTGTGTTCTGTGCCATTATCTGCATGCTGAAACACATCATCAGCATTGCAAGGTATAATCTTATCTTCATTTTTTCAGGGCGTTTAGTATGAACCTGGGTTACAGTTTTCAATGAAATAGCTGGCTGGATCGCTGCCACGGTAAGGTGTGAAGTCATCGGTCTGCGAAACGGCCTCGAATGTCTCTACCACGCGCTCGTCTTTATCGTAACCTGTCACGAACGAGAGGTCCTGATGGCTCTCCAGAACGAGCTTGCGGTTCTCACACTGCAGAACCTTGTAGCCAGTGATGACAGGTATGCCTGGTGAGAAAATGTTGTACTTGACGGTGTAGAGAGAGTCGATTCTTGCACCATCCATCACTGCCTTCCATGCACAGGTGGCATCGAGTGTCTCCATGCCATCCACAGAGAGCACGGTTCCCCAGTCCTTCTCCCATGTCAGGTCTGGGTTATAACGGAAGAGATCGTCCTTCATATACTCCTTGGCAAGGTCTTCGCCCTTGATAATCTGCGAAACCATCTGCCAGTCGTACTTCAGGAGCAGTGGTATCTGTGCTATTGCCACCTCCATCACGAGGTCGGCAGCATCGAGTTGCTGGCCACTTGCGTCCTGGGCATAGAAAGAGCAAACGGTGACACCAGCGGCGTCTTCGGCCTGCACCTGATAGATATAGTTGAACGGGAATGTGCTGCCTGCCACATTAATACGGTCAGAAAAGTCTTCTACAACCTGACCGGCAATGGTCTTGCGCACATCGATACAACTCACTGCTGAGGGGTTGCTGAGGTTCACACCTACTGAAACATCCTCGCCGATGCTTACGGATGCCGAGTAGTTGCTTAACGTAAGCAGATGGTTCACCACCTCATTGTCCTTGCCACACGATAGCATCATCGCTATCATCACGAGGCATGAGACAAATCCTAAAAATCTTTTATTCATCTTACTCTGGTTTTTATGTGTTATTAGTTAGAATCTTACATATGCCTTGATGGTCATGCACTCCTTACCCTCGGAGCGGCCACATGGGGTGATGCGGTAATCGCCAAGATGTGCAGGGATGATGAATGTCTCAGCGTAGTGCACCACAAATGGCTCGAAACTGCCCGTAGGACTGTCCACGAGGGCCTCCTCACCATCCACGAGGTTCAGCACATTCACACTGCCACCGGTGTTATGCAGCACTGGCTGAGTGAAAGTATGGCGGCGGGTCTCGATGAACTCACGCTCGTGCAGACCAGTCTTCTCCTCCTTCACACCGTCAGCATCGCTCAGCACCTCGAAGTGGTTGGCAATCTCTGCATGCACGAAATCGGTGTCGCGCTCCCATGCAATGACATGCTTGCCTCGCTCCACATTGATAGGACGTGGCTTACCGTCGAGTCCCAGTCGCTGCCAGTCCCACAGCTTGAATGTGAAGATGCTTGGCGTACTGCTAATCTCGAGCACCATGCTGCCGGCACCTGAACAATGGATGGTACCGCCAGGGATGAGGTAATGGTCGTGCTTCTTGGCGTGAAGTTTGTTCACGTATTTCTCTGCGTCAAACACTATCTCGCCTCTCTGTGCACTGCGCAGGTCTTCAATCATCGCCTTCGAGTCAACACCCTTCTTCAATCCGAGATAAACCACAGCATCCTCGTCAGCATCGAGCAGATAGTAACTCTCGTCCTGAGTGTAGTGAATGCCGAAATGCTCATGCACGAACTCGTTTGTTGGGTGCACCTGCAACGACAGGTTACCACCGCCGATGGTATCGAGGAAATCGAAACGTATAGGGAAGTCGTCGCCGAAACGTGCCTCAACACAACTGCCCAGCAACTTGCGTGTCTGGAACATCACCACATCCTTTGAAGGCAACTCGAACAGTGTGCCGTCGATATTGAAGTAGAGACTGTTCTCCTCAGGCACGCAGTCGAAGCACCAACCGTAGTTCACCATCTCGCGGTCAAGGTCGCACACATCCTTCATCCACTGTCCGCCCCATGGTGCTGGGTCGAAGAATGGAACAACGCGGAATGGGCGGTTCACTGTGGCGTTGATACCCTCCATGAAGGTATCGTTGCTGATCATCTTCGGAGTCTGTCGGCAGTTAGTGTCGAGCCAGTACTGTATGCGACCAGCCTTTACGAGGCGTTTCTTAATGCGATCACAGAGATTCCAGTCGTTGAAATATCCACGCTTGTATTGCAGTGAAGCGCCCTCGGCACTGTTGTCGATACCCAGAGCCTTCACCTCATGACGACGGAAACGCATCTGTATCTCCCAGCGCGCCATATTGGCATACACCACCGGTGCATCATCAGCGAAAAGCGACGCGCCCGTACCTATTATAATAATATTATCACCCTTCGCAACCTCTGCTTCGAGAGCCTTGCGCCCCTCGGCATTGAAATACTCCTCGATGCGAATGTTCGACATGAAGCCAAACAGCACATCGTCGGTCATGAAGCGTTCTGTCATAGCAGCCACCTCAGCCTCTGGGCGCATATAGTCGCGAGTGAGCAGCACACGACGACCGAGAGCAGCCATAGCCTCGGCAATCTCTTCCTCGTAGGTGCCGGTATAGAGTTCAAGCACAAGCACTGGAGCCTGCGCAAACTCATCCTTCAGCACCGTCGTTATCGCCTCCCATCCGATATGGATAGGCCCCTCCACCACTGTTGAAGGGAATTTATCGTAATTTGATTTTCGCATTGTTTATATAGTTTTAATTTATTATATGTTTCGTAAGTTCCGAAACCTAGGAGTTCTTTCTCCGCTACGCTATGAAAGCGGCAGAGCCG
>JAUNIK010000150.1 GCA_030523505.1 Prevotellaceae bacterium
CAGATTAATGGCAATTAATGTTAAGCGAAGCTCAAAATCAAATCCGTTTACTGCGAATTCTCGTATAATTATCTGTTTACCAGAAACTTTCGATGCATTTTTGTTATTTTAACTGGACAGCAGTGACCTTAATATATAATAAAGGCAGGGGGATTTCCTCTGCCTTTATTGTTGTTTGTACGAGATATCTCGAGTTACAATGACCATCGTGCTTATTTCGGGGCGGGCTCGACCATGGTGCTGTTGGCCCACTGGGTGTACTGCTTGAGCATCTTCTTCAGACGCTTCGGGTACTGGGCGGATACATCATGCTGCTCTGAACGATCTTCATTGAGATTGTAGAGCTCCCACGGCTTCTTGTCGCCGGCCTGGATTAGTTTCCATCCGTCGGCAGAGATGAGAGCTTTCTCGCGGAAATGCTCGAAACCGATATAGTCATGGCCTTTGCGCTTACCCTTCTTGAATATAGGATTCATGCTCACTCCCTGGAATGGGATGATGTCATTGCCTTTATACTGTGTTGGGTAGTCGGCACCTGTGAGGTCGAGGCATGTTGCCATTACATCAATGACATGGCATGGAGCATCGGTGATGCTGCCAGCAGGAGTCTTGATGCCCTTTGGCCAGTGGGCAATCATCGGTGTGCAGATACCGCCTTCGTACATCTTGGCTTTCCAGAAACGGAAAGGAGTGTTTGCCACATTCGCCCATTCTGGGCCGAGCGATGCATAGGTGGTTTCTGGTCCAGGCATCACTTCCTTGTTCTTTGGATATACCATCTGCCGCCCGTCGCGAGTCATGTCCGGACGGTCGTTTTCTCCTTGTTCAAAGTTCATGCACACCTCTGGCGAACATCCATTGTCGCTCATGAAGAGGATAAGGGTGTTGTCCAACTGACCGGTACGCTCGAGTTCGGCAAGGACTCGTCCGATCTGTTCGTCCATACAGTCAATCATTGCTGCATGAACAGCCATAGCTCGTGCATCCCACTCGGCATCAGGATTGGTGTCCCATTCCTTTTTGCTCTGTCGTGCTGAGAGATAGTCGGTGGCATCGCCAAAGATTCCGAGCTGCTGCATTCGTGCAAAACGCTCTTCGCGAATGGCCTGCCAGCCTTTCTTGTAAGTATTCTCATATTTCTTGATGTAACGCTCAGGAGCCATGAGAGGCCAGTGAGGCGAGTGATATGAGAGGTACATGAAGAATGGGCGTTCATCGTCGGCATATCGACGTACATACTGCACAGCACTGTCGGTAAGTGCAATGGTGCTGTAGTAATCCTTTGGCACCTCCTTGATAGGAGTCTCACCATCGACGAGCGAGAATGGGTCGTAGTAGTCGACAACGCCATAGATTGTGCCATAGTGATTTTCAAAACCACGGTTCACAGGATAGTCCTCGAGTTTGGTGAATGGATCATAGAACACCTGATGGTTGAGCCAGTCGCGCTGGTCTTCGCGGAGTGGTGTTTCTGCCACATGCCATTTGCCAATCATTCCGGTGGCATAGCCATTCTCGCGGAGCACTTCGGCTATGGTAACACCGTTGTGTGTCATAGTGCCACGATATCCCGGGAGCTGCTGGTCGAAAGTCATTCGTCCGATGCCAGCCTGATGAGGATAGAGTCCGGTGAGGAGTGAGGCGCGTGTAGGGCAACTTCGTCCGCAGTTGTAGAAGCGGTTGAAGCGCATTCCTTCGGATGCCAGTCGGTCGAGGTTAGGGGTTTGTATCTCGGAGCCGTAGCAGCCGAGATCGCTGTAGCCGAGGTCGTCGGCAAGGATGAGGAGTATGTTTGGGCGCTGGTCTTGTGCTTGGGAGCCTATCGCCGCCATACCCATCATCATGAGGGAGATTTTTTTATTCATAGGTTATGGAATTAATTAGTGCGAGGTGGATTGACAAAAACCATAAAAACCCCTTTAAGAGGATGGGTGCCTAACAGCACCTGACGCTATACTTCCACTTTGTTCTTATAAGAATAAATTCTTAACGCCCAAACTGAAAGCATATCATCACTTTCTTTCAGAAAGCTTTCATCCTCTTAATGGCGATAAACAGGCTCGTTTCACTCGCGATAAACCAAGCTACGCGCTGAGAACCCACTGAGAGGGCTGGAGCACGGAGATCGCTTACGCGGACGTGGGTATCCGGATGGCTGTTTATTTTCGGTTTATCGCCTTGCGGTTATGTCGAGTGGTGAGTAGCACCACGCTGATGTGAGTGGTTCAAAATATCTGAGAGTTTACTCACAAGGATTTTGAGGCGCTCATAGCAGCAAGCCGACAGGCTCGACATAACCACAAGGGGTTGATTCCTGTTTTTGTCAATCATCCAATTTTATTGAGCATCGTTCCAGCCTGGGTTCTGGGCGAGGCCAGGCACGAGTTGCTTCTCGTTGTATGGAATTGGCCAGAGATAGTCGCGGGATGTGAATGTCTTCTGATAATCAGAATAAGACACAGTGACGAGTTGTCCCTGCTCGTTGACATAGGTGAGGCCCTTTGGATTGAATGTAGCAACCTTCTCTGCAATCTTATAACGGCGGATATCGAAGAAACGATGTCCCTCAAGGGCGAGCTCTACGATGCGCTCATGACGAACTGCAGTGCGGAGAGTCTCCTGGGTAGAAGCTGTAATGGCTGGCATGTTTACATCCGAACGCTGACGAATCTGGTTGATGTAATCACGTGCCTTATCCAGTTCCACACCCTGCTCAATACGAGCCTCAGCTGCGATGAGGAGCACTTCTGCATAGCGAAGGATGATGAAGTTGATGCCACAGTTGGTACGGTTACTTGTACCGATGTCCTCAGCATTGATATACTTTACAGGAAGCAGACCAGTCTTTGCCACCTGGTAGCTAGCACCGATAGCATCGGCTGTACCACTACCTTCAATAGAGTTATAAACCTCACCGTTAGGAAGGATAGAACCAGGATAGAATACTGTGTACGACAAACGAGGGTCGCGGTTTACATAAGGATTCTTGGCATCATACGAAGGATCATCGTCGATCATCTTGCCATTGAGTGTCTCATACTCATCAACAAGCTGCTTTGTAACAGAAAGCCCAGAACCATTGTTGCCCATTGACACTGCACCGAAGTCGTTCATCACGCTGTTAGCATAAAGGTCTTTCACATGCTGCTTGTCAAGAATCACCTCGCAGTTGTTCTCATGAGCATAGTCGAAGAGTTCTTGGAAGTTTGGAAGGAGGCTGTAGGTATTGAGTGCGATGACTGCATCGGCTGCCTTCTGTGCCTTCTTGAGATAGTCGGCTGTGCGGTTGTCATCGCCTGTGACATTACCTGCTGCGAAGAGCATTGTGCGAGCAAGAACACCGAGAGCAGCGCCCTTTGTGACACGGCCTATCTCGCTTGCTGTTACAGGGAGGTCGGTAGCAGCGGCATTGAGTTCGGTTTCGATGAAATCATAGATTTCGGCAGCGGAATTGCGGGTGAGTTCTTTTGACTCAGCAATACCGATAGGGGTTGTCACGAGTGGCACTCCACCGAAATATGATACGAGGCGTGAGTAGAAATAAGCACGGAGTGTACGAACCTCGGCTGTATATGTCTTGACACGTGCTGGGTCGGTTGGGGTGACCTTCTCGATGTTTGCCATATAGTTGTTACAGAGACGGATTCCCTTATAGAGATCGTTCCATGTGCTTGAGAAGAGGCCAGTCTGTGTGTCGGCGATATCTGTCTCGACGCGAGCCTCGTCAGAGTTGTTGAAGGTAGCACAACCGAGGTCGGTCATGATGTCACGACGAATCATTGTGCCTGGTCCCTCAAGATAGCGGTAGATGGCATTTGCAGCCTGCATGGCATCATTGTCGGTCTGCCAGTAGGTCTCTGCTGAGAGACGGTCAGTTGGTATCGTCTCGAGTACATCGCCACATCCTACGAGTGTGAGTGCGAATGCAGCAGTAAATATATATTTCTTCATAATTGAATAGTCTTAGGTGATTAGAAAGTGATGTTAACACCGAGTGTATAGACAGAGGTCTGTGGATAGTAGAGGAAACGACCTGAAACGAACTCTGGGTCGAGGCCCCACTCCTTCAATGGAGAGAAGGTGAGGAGGTTGCTTCCTGCTACATATACGCGTACCTTCTGCATAAGTGCCTTCTGTGTGAGAGCGCGTGGGAGTGTGTAGCCAATCTGGAGGGTCTTCAAACGGAGGTATGCTGCGTTGACTACCCAATAGTCAGACATGTATGAGTTGAAGTCAACTGACTTGTGTGGGCGTGGGAAGCGAGCACCGATGTTCTCCTCTGTCCAGTAGTCCTTGAAGATGTCGAGTGTGAAACCTTCGAAGGTACCACCTTCACAGAGTGCACCTGATACTCGTGCATCAGCCTTCATGACTCCCTGGAACTGGAATGAGAGGTCGAAGCCCTTCCACTGCACATTACCACCGAATGCGAATGGACAGCGTGGGAACTCATCGCCGATGACTGTCTTATCGTTCTCGTCGATGATGCCATCTGGCTTGCCTTCAGGACCAATGATATCGAGGTACTTCACATCACCTGCCTGCATACGAGAGTCGAGGCGTGGATAGTTGTTTGCCATATCCTCAGAGGTGAGGAGACCATCGGTGAGGTAACCCCAGAATGCCGCGATTGGATAGCCCTCGCGTGTTGTTGTCACTACATCTGACTGACCACCGGATACTGTTGGGTTGGCACCACCGAGAGATACTACCTTGTTCCAGTTGTTAGAGATGTTGAAGTTGACTCCATACTGTACCTGACCAATCTTGTCGCGCCACTCGAGACCGAGTTCGAAACCCTTGTTATCGACAACGGCTGCGTTCTGTGTTGGTGCGTTCATACCGATAACACCTGCGATTGGAAGGTTGACGAGGATACCATCAGTCTTCTTGTAGTAGTAGTCGGCTGTGAGGCTGAGACGACCGTCGAGGAACTGTGCGTCGATACCGAGGTCGGTCTGTGTACTTGTCTCCCAGCGGAGGTCGCGGTTGGCAAGTGTTGTTGCCCAATAGCCCTGAACAACCTCACCACCGAAGTTATAGGTTGTTGAAGAGTATGAGTCATAGAAAGCGTAGAGACCTGCTGTCTGGTTACCGGTCTTACCCCATGATGCACGGAGTTTCAAATCGTAGATAATCTTGCGGAGGCTGTCGCTCCAGAATGCCTCGTTGCTGACACGCCAACCTGCTGAGAATGAAGGGAACACACCGAACTGGTTGTTGTCGGTGAAGCGTGATGTACCATCGTAACGGAGGTTTGCCTCGAGGAGATAACGGTCGGCATAGTTATAGTTTACACGGCCGAACCATGACTGGAGGGCATACTCGTTGTTGAATCCGTAACTCTTCATTGTGCTCTCGTCACCCATGTTCACTGACTGTACCTCATTATTATAGAAGTTCTCGCGATAAGCCTGGTTCTCGCTGTACTTCTGGTAAATCTGAGAGAAACCGCCGAGAGCGCTGATCTCATGCTCGCCGAAACGCTTGCGATAGTTGAGGAGCATGTTGAGTGTGTACTCGTGCATGTCGTTGCGGCTGTCGTTAAGACTGTTCTTCGACACATTGCGTGTACGGTTACGTGATGGATTTGGATCGTAAGCCTGATCTTTTGCTGTTGCACCCCAGTCAAGGAAGTTGTTATCGGTGATGGTGTACTTATTGGCAAACGAGAGAGTCTTGTTGAAGCTATAACGCTCTGCAAACTGTGTGGTGAACTTCAAACCTTTCACGATGTCAACTTCGAGTTTGAGGTTGGCGATGAGGAGGCTACGATCGCGGTTCACTGTACCATGCTCACGGGCAAGGAGCAATGGGTTGGCATTCTTGTTACCAAGACCATAACTGCCATCGGCATACTGAGGAACAACGAACTGTGTTGCGTGGAACATTGAATAGAAGATACCACCACCGGCGTTATCGTAGTCGAAAGCGCCATAAGGGCTGAGAGAGTGAGTTGTACGGAAATTGAGGTCGGCCGACAACTTCATGAACTTGAACGGTTTGAGGTCGGTGTTCACGCGGAGTTCCTTGGTGTCGCTGTTGAAGTTGTCGATGACACCATCCTGGTTGTAGTAGCGCATTGACATCAAACCGCGAGCCTTGTCATTACCACCGCTTACAGAAAGATTATAGTTCTGCTGGAGGGCAGTGCTATACATGACATCCTGCCACTGGTTAGCCTTGCGATATGTGTAAGGATCCTTGTCGTGGTTGTTGATCCACTCCTGGATGAATGTCTCAGAATAACGAGGAGCACCACCATTATTGATGAATGCCTGGTTCTGCTGACGCATATAGGTCACTGTCTCCATGTGCTCTGGACGGTTGGTAACATTCTGTGCACCCCAGTAAGCACCGAAGTTGATTGTTGGCTTGCCTTCCTTAGCACGCTTTGTTGTTACGAGGACAACACCATTCGCAGCACGCGAACCATAGATAGCAGTGGTGGAAGCATCCTTCAATACTGAGATGCTCTCGATGTCATCAGGATTGAGGTCGCTGATGCGCTGCTCGACACCATCGACGAGGAAGAGTGCCTCGCTACCGTTGAGTGTGGTGACACCACGGATACGGAGTGTTGTGCTAGCCTCACCTGGCGAGCCACCCTTGTCGAGAATGGTAAGACCAGGGGTTGTGCCCTGCATAGAAGCGGTTGTACTGTTGGCAAGGCGGTTTACACGGTCGCCCTTTACATTACCTACAGCACCAGTGACGCTAACCTTCTTCTGCTCACCGTAGCCGACAACAACAACCTCGTCGAGGCCGTTGGCATCGTCTTCGAGAACAAC
>JAUNIK010000151.1:0-4359 GCA_030523505.1 Prevotellaceae bacterium
AGTCAGTGAGCCTAAGTTTCTAAAATTCTCAGAGCGCTCGGCTTTGCCGCTTTCATAGCGCAGCGGAGAAAGAATTCAAAGAATTATTTATAGTACAGGTAAAATAAAATTCTCTAATTCTCTAATTCTTGATAAAAAGAAAAAATCTTGATAAAGAAATACGATATTATCTTGTGCTAAAAGGTATATCGCTAACTTTTCACTTACATATTTTCTTCTTTACCAAACCAGCACTCACTGCAATAGCAATGCAGATGGCTGTCGTATGGCGCTTTTGCTGCGGTGTCACCGTCAAGCACCAGGTGGTAAGCCATTTCATCCACCTCATCCTCGTGGCGGCCACATTTCTCGCATGTGCAACCAATGTTATCCTTGTAGTATTCCTGCAAGTGCTCAGGGATAGACTCGAAGTCCTCAAGGTCGAAATTCCATGATTTCGCAGCCTTGTATCCGTTGTACATATCCTGATGCTTATAGAGATAGCGCAGGAAATAGTCTTCCAGAATTCCTGCCTCCTCCTCGCTGATCATCGTGCCGCATTCTATATGCTCCCAGTCGATGCTTGGCAGAACCTCTTTCAGTGCATCGATAGAAATATATTCCGTCTCGTCGGTGTTGACCAGCACCAGTGGGTCGATGCCCACGACATATCTCTTCTTCGGACTCTGATATTCATCGTCCTCGAAAGAGTCGGAATGGAAATATCCCGCCATACATATTCCTGTGTGGCCTCTACCCGTGCGGATCATAAAGAATCGGTCGCCCTCGTAGCAGTCTTCGTGCTCTTCAACAGGCCAATACAAGTCGGCGGTATCACCATCATTGATAATTTTCAGATCACTATGAAACTGGCTCATCTTGTACTCCGAGATGGCTGGATTCCATGTAAGGATAAACGTACTCATTGGTTCTTTGCAATTAATTTGTGGCAAATTTACTAATAAACTTTGATAATGAGCGTTTTTTTCAGTTTTTTTTTGTCTTCTTGCAAGAATGTAGTAATTTTGCAGTAGAAAAATTGTTGATACAAGTTTCGCAAGCTCAACTTTAGGAGTTAAAGGGAGTTAAGGGAAGTTAACGCTTCGCTTGGGAAGTTAAAGGACGAATGTCTTTTACACAGCCCGATTCTACCCTCGTTAGAAGCTATTGTCACTTCGCTCGGCTTTGCCGCTTTCCTCAAGAAAGAACTTCTTAGGGAGCAAAGCGACCGGTAACTTCTCTTAACTTCCCATAACTTCCAAACTGAGCAAGTTTGAAACTTGCGAAGTTGAATATAAATATTTATAGATATGGAACAGACATTGTTGATATACAACACGATGACTCGCAAGAAGGAACGCTTCGAACCGCTGCATGCACCAAATGTAGGAATGTACGTCTGCGGACCAACCGTTTATGGCGATGCTCATCTCGGTCATGCCCGTCCGGCAATCACTTTCGATATCCTTTTCCGCTACCTCCAGCATCTCGGATATAAGGTACGCTATGTACGCAATATCACCGATGTTGGTCATCTCGAGCATGATGCCGACGAGGGTGAGGACAAGATTGCAAAGAAGGCGCGCCTGGAGCAGCTCGAACCAATGGAGATTGCTCAGTACTACACCCGTCGCTTCAACTCGGCTATGGAGAAGCTCAATGTGCTCCCACCATCAATCGAGCCACACGCCACAGGTCATATCATCGAGCAGCAGGAACTCGTTCAGCAGATCCTCGACAATGGCTATGCCTACGAGTCGAACGGTTCGATATATTTCGATATTGAGAAGTACAACAAAGACTTCAAGTACGGCATCCTCTCTGGTCGTACCCTCGAGAATATCAAAGACGCCTCTCGCGACACCCTTGCCGGAGTAGGCGAGAAGAAGAACCAGGCCGACTTCGCCCTCTGGAAGAAGGCACAGCCTGAGCATATCATGCGCTGGCCATCACCATGGTCTGACGGTTTCCCAGGCTGGCACTGTGAGTGTACAGCCATGGGTCGTAAGTACCTCGGCGAAGAGTTCGACATCCACGGAGGCGGTATGGACCTCATCTTCCCTCACCATGAGTGCGAGATTGCCCAGGCACAGGCTTCTATGGGACATCAGGCAGTGAAGTACTGGATGCACAACAATATGATCACCATCAACGGACAGAAGATGGGTAAGTCGTACAACAACTTCATCACCCTCGACCAGTTCTTCAAAGGCGAGCACGAGCTTCTCACAAAGCCATTCTCGCCAATGACAATCCGTTTCTTCATCCTCTCAGCCCATTATCGTGGCACTGTCGATTTCTCAAGCGAGGCACTCGAGGCAGCTGAGAAGGGACTGGCACGACTCATGGCAGGCTTGAAGGACTTGAAGCGCATCCAACCAGCAAAGGGCTCTTCGCCAGAGATAGAGAAGTTCGTGAAGGAACTTGAGCAGAAACTCTATGACGGTATGAACGATGACCTCCAGACGCCGATCGTCATCAGTAACCTGTTTGAGGCATGCAAGAATGTCAACCTGCTTGTTGACCGCAAGGCAAAGATCTCGCAGGCCGACCTCGCCACCCTCGCGCGCGTCATGCATACCTTTATAGTAGATATCCTCGGTTTGAGCAATGCCACCGGTGGTGACTCTTCCGAGAAGGACAAGGCACTCGACAAGGTGATGCAGATGGTACTCGAAATGCGTGCCAAGGCAAAGTCAGAGAAAGACTGGGCTACCAGCGATAAGATCCGCGATGAACTCCAGGAGGCAGGCATCATCGTGAAGGACACCCCTGACGGAGCGATTTGGGAACTATAGACCCTCTCCCCTCGCGCTTCGCGCTCTTCCCTCTCCCGTACCACTTCGTTAGGGCGAGGGCGTCGAAATGCCTTGGCTGTCGGGGGGCATATTCTTGCACGATATTGAAAAATTTGTACAATGTTGAGAAATTGAAATGTACAATTTTGCTAAATAATTGAACATTTATTGAAAAATGTTTGATATATTAATAAATATGTATTAATTTTGCATGTGGATAAAAGGGCTTACTACGCATTTACGATTTGCCCTTAAGATTTCCGCTGAAAGAAATAGATTTTTTTAACTCCTTAATATATATCTTAGTGTTAAAATTAAGTCCGCTGGTCCTCGTGAGAAGACCAGCGGACGCTATTTAGACCCCTCCCCATCCCTCCCCGTAATGGGAGGGAGTTATGAGGTTACTCTTTCTGACAGTGCGCCCCGCCCCCAAGACATTTCGACGCCCTCGCCCTAGCGAAGCGAAACGGGAGAGGGAAGAGCGCGAAGCGCGAGGGGAGAGGGTCCGGTCTTTTACCTCACTATTCCAACCTTACACACCACTCCCTTCTTTCCGTTTTCGGTGGCGGCGTGCACCATATACACTCCTGATGCCACACGCTTGCCGTCGAGGTCGGTGCCGTCCCAGGTGAACGTACCACCGTTCGAGGTGCCCTCAGCAACCAACTGTCCACCGGCAGTGGTGATCTTGATGCTCGCCTTGTAGGTCAAGCCTGTGATGGTGATCAAACCAGTATATTCCGGTGTCACAGGGTTCGGATAAGCATAAACATTGTCGCCATCCAGTTCCTCTGCCTCTTCTGTGGCATCGGTGGTATATGAGCAGAGACCTTTGTCAGTGCCGATGAACACCTCACCAGTGGCATCGTCGATGGTGATACACTCGATGTTGTTCGAGAGGATAGGACTGTCGCTCGTGGTGAAATGATGCAACTGGGTGATATTATCCGAGTCGATCACATACACACCAAGACCGTTCGTGCCGAACCACTTGCGATTACCGCCGTCGATAGCCAAGCAAGTACAGTCAATACCCGCAAGCAGATAGTCAGCAAGGTTCGTACCATCGTTGCGAGGCACCTTTATCTGATGGAACTCAGGACTGCCGTTGTCGATGGAGTGGGCAGGAATCATCAGTGGACCAGCATCGGTGCAGAACCAAATATTCGCATCCTTGTCCTCAGCACAGCAACGGCCGAAGAAATAGAACATCTGAGTACCATCCTGGTTGTTGATAGTGTGGAACGTGCGAATATCGTCTGTGGCAGTGTTGTAGCAAGCGATGGCAGCATTACGCCAGTCGTCGTTGACAAACCACAGCAGACCGCGCGAATCGAACATCGTGCTCACCTGCTTCTCCCACGAATATCCAGCCTCGTTCGTCAGTTCCGCATGAGGCAGAACAGTCCACTGGCCGTTCTTGTCGAGTTTGTAGATAGCAGGGTTCGGAGCAATGCCGTTGAACACCCACAGATCGCCCGTCTTGTCGAAGATAGCCGAAGTAGCGAGAGTATAGTTCACATTATCCGCTGGCACCGTTGCAGCCCTCTGCAAAGGCGAATTCTCCCAGTAGTAGTCCTTT
>JAUNIK010000151.1:4369-6709 GCA_030523505.1 Prevotellaceae bacterium
ATCACCTTCCCGTTCAGATACTCGTACAGACCAGTACGCGCAGGCACAAACCAATGCTGCTCCGCCGATGGGTCAATCTCAATCTTATAAGGGTTAAGGTACACGCGAGGCGACTGATAAGCAATATCGTTGCTGATCACCGTCCAGTCGTTGCCATCCTTAATCTGCACATACGCCTTGCGTGAAGGCGAACCATAACCAGTCACCGTGTACAGTTTGCCATTGAAGATACGCATATATCCAAACTGGTTCTGCTCAGGACCGTCAGGGCGGTAAGTCTTCGCAATCCTCATCTGCTCCTCGCTGATCTGCTTGTTCTCCTTGTGGTAACCACCAGTGCGACTCCAGCTCGTCTTGTCCAGCAAGTTACTGTTCAGCAGCGCCGACCACTGTCCCTCGCGAGCCGACTCCGCATAGATACGCTGACCATCCACATGAGTCCAGTTCACAGGCACACCGATGTTGTAAGTGTCGGTGATGAACGCCTCCTTCACGTTTATCTTCACGATACCGAAGCCAGTGCTCAGATAAGCGAAATACCCATCGATATTCAGTCCGTTGATAGTCTTATCATCAGGATACGCCTTGGTGAAATAGTCCGAAATGTTTATCGTGCTGCCGTTTCTCTCCAGCAAGTCGATATTCTGGTTGGAATACACAATCACCAGTCTTTTCGCCGCCTGACACCATCCGATATGACTGATATCACAGTCGTTGAGCGTCTTCGCCTTGTCGTACACCGTCACGCTGTTGTCGTTAGCATTATACGAATACAATGCCCCCGACGACAGAACGTAAGTTATGTTGCCCGCCGTCTCCACCTCGGTAACATCCCCGAAGGCAGGATATACGAGCCATTCGCCCACGATGCCCGCCTCTGCTGTCAAAACAGTCAGAAACAGTAATGCTATGCTGAAAAGTTTCTTCATTTTCAATTGTTATATAACGATTACGATGACTTTTTTATTCTAACGTAAATGACCGTAAATGTAACGTGAATTATCGTGAATAATTATTTCTTTTAGAATTATGATTAAGTGCGTCAGCGGGTTTGACAAAAACCGGAATAAACCCCTTGTGCTTATGTCGAGCCAGTCGGCTTGCTGCTATGAGCGCTTCAAAATCCTTGTATGCAAGCATCCAGACATTTTGAACCACTCACATCAGCGTGGTGAACTCACCACTCGACATAACTACAAGGCGATAAACAGAAAATAAACAGCCATCCGGATGTCCAAGCCGATTACACTTTCCGGGAACAGCCATCCGGATACCCTCATCTGCGTCAGCCTTCTCCGCGAACTAGTTCTCTCTGTGGGTTCTCCGTGCGTAGCTTGGTTTATCGCCTTTAAGAAGATGAAGGCTTTCTGCAAGAAAGTGATGATATGAGGGCAGGAAATCATCGGGGAGCTTGCTCACCAGGGATTTTATGAACTCGTAGCATCAGGTGCTGATAGGCACCCATCCTCTTAAAGGGGTTTATTTCGGTTTTTGTCAATCCACTTCGCTTCCGCCCTTCAAGGCATTTTACTCCCCGTCCTGAAAGGCGCTCGGCTTTGCCGCTTCGCTCGTCAGGGCAGAAGAAGGGGCAAGGGGGAAGGTCTTTAGATACTCCGCCAATTTCTTCACCGCCCTGGCTCTGTGCGATATCTCGTTCTTCACCTCCACGCCCAGTTCAGCGAACGTACCATCGTATCCCTCCGGCATGAACACAGGATCATAGCCGAAGCCCTTCTCGCCACGCTTCTCTGTGGTGATCACACCACGTACGATACCCTCGAACAGATGCTCCTCACCATCAAGGATCAGCGCTATCGCAGTACGGAACTGCGCCTTACGGTTCTCCTCGCCCTTCAGCTTGTCCAGCAGACAACGAGTGTTAGCATCAGCATCATGACTCTCGCCATAGCCGTTCATCGTACCGAAACGCGCAGTGTATATGCCAGGACCACCGTTGAACGCCTCCACCTCCAGACCAGTGTCATCAGCGAAGCAGTCCACCCCATATCGGTCGTTAATGTAATGCGCCTTTTGCAGGGCGTTACCCTCCAGCGTGTCCGCCGTCTCAGGAATATCATCATGACACCCCAGTTCCGCCAGCGATATCACCTCGAAGTTATCCTTCAGTATGTCACGAATCTCGCTCAGTTTATGAGCATTGTTAGTTGCGAATACAATTTTCTTCATAATTACAAGAATCTATGTGGGCATCCCCCACCATAGTAAATAACGCAAAAAAAGCGTATTTATTATAAATACGAGCATCATGAAGCCATGAAAGTGCATTTATTCGCTGTCGCGAAGTGATTTTGGCACCCATCACGAAATTATTGAGATTAT
>JAUNIK010000152.1 GCA_030523505.1 Prevotellaceae bacterium
TATGGCCCAACCTTGATATAGTCAAAGTTGGCTTTATCAGCAAGTGGTGAGATGACGGTACGACCTGTGTACCAGCCTATCTTATAGTCGGGATAATTGGTCTTGATATATGCGGCGAGATTGCTCACGCCCTGTGGATCGGCATCGCCTCCCTGAAAACTGATACAGGTGATGTCGTTGCCGTATTCCTCGATGAAACCGTCGATTTGCGCTTTATCGAGCACTGTTCCCTCGTCGGCCCACAGATATTTGCTGTGGCATCCCGGACAATGGCAGGGACAGTTGGATATGTTGATTGCAAGAGTGACCTCATCAGGGATTTCCTGAAAGACCACATCGGTGTTGATGTATTTCATTGAATATTAAAAAAAGAACCCGAATGGCATTTTCCGGAGAGTTACCATTCAGGTTCTAAAACACATGAAAAGTTATTTTGTCAGGGCATTAACCTGTTTTCTGTTATTCTAACTTATCATCTCGAAGAACCCGTGGCGGGCTCTCTGTCCCGCCTTATGCTTCTACAAGCTTGTCCTTTGAAGCGTAGTAACGGCGTGCAGCCTCCTTCTGGCGAGCCTGCGAGAAGCTGCTTACGCGCTTGAGGTAGCCGATGATTCGTGTCATGTAGTCGATATTCTCAGAACCACACTTTGGACACTTGTGGAGATAACGCTTGTCGATATGTCCGCAGTCGTTACAGATAGTGTTTGGCACATTGAAGGTGAAGTAGTTACATCCCTCCTTTGCAGCAACCTTGATGAGCTGAGCATACTGTGCCTTCGAGAGGTGCTCGTCGAGGTTCATGTGGAGAGCCGAACCACCGGTGAGGTGCTCGATGTATGGTGCACCGTGGAGCTTGAACTTGTCGATGATTGTCAATGACTCATCCTCTACCACATAGAAGTAAGAGTTGTAGCATTCGCGTGGCACGAAGTAACCATCCTCACGGTCCCACTTAGCATGCTTAACACCTACGTTCTCAGCAGGAATCATCTCACAGTTGAACATCAAGCCCTTCTCCTTATTATAATACTGCTTGTTGAGCTTCTCGATGATACCGAGCACTTCCTGAACGAACTTCAAGTAAGCAGGGTTGTTGTTGATTGCAAGACCGAGGAATTCAGCTGCCTCAACGATACCGTTCACACCGATAGTGAGATACTGGCGGTCGAGGTTGATGTAACCAGCGTCGAACAATGGGAGCATACCGTTATCCTTGAGTTCCTTGAGATTCTCGTTGTAAGCTGTCTGTACCTTATGGCAGAGGTCAACAATATCACTGAGGTAATCAGCATAGCTGAGACCATTCTTAACAGCATACTGTACGCAACGGTTTACGTTCACTGTGAGCACACTCTTCGAACCAGTAGAAACACCACCAGCACCGAGGGTGTAAGAGAAACCGTTGTCCTGAATCTCGTTGCGCAGACGGCAGCATGATGAGAGTGAGTCTGCATTGTCGCTGATATATGTGAAGAATGAATGGCCTTCTGAGTACATCTCAGCAGCGAAGTCGCCCCACTCCTTGTCCTTTGGCTCGCCATTCTCTGTGAGCATAGCCATTGTCTCAACAGGGAAGGTAAGGAGAGTCTTTGTGCGCTCCTTGTTGAACCACTTCATGAAACGCTTCTGCAACCATGAGAGACCGTCCCAGTCAGGCTGTGATCCATCAGGGAAATAGAATGCACCGAAGAGTGACTCGAAGTAGTACTTGTCGTAGTATGAGATATTCCAGAATACAGACTGGAAGTTACGTGCACCTGTTGGCTGGTTGATTGAATAGACAATCTGCTCGAAACAGTCGGTGATAACCTTATCGATAGAACGCTTCTTCAACGAAAGGTCTGCCTGCTGCTCTGGGTGTGCCCAGTAGTCCTTGCCGTATTCCTTGCCGAGGAAGTAGTTCATGTACATAAGGAACTCTGGTGTAGCACATGCGCCTGAGAGCATAGAGCTAACGATGAACACCATGTTAACGAAACCACCACAGAACGACTTGAGGTTTGTCGGGGCAGTAGAGTTACCACCGATCTGTGCAGTACCACCGATCAACCATGGATACATAGTGATAGAAGCACAGTAAGGAGCGATACTTGTCTCGTCGTTCTTATAGATAAAATGTGAAGTAAGGAGATTCAGATACTTGTCGGAAAGTTCCTTGCCGTACAACTTCTTGATGCGCTCTGTGAGCATACGACGGTTGAGGTTGATGAACGAGCCCTTTGGCAACTCACCGATGAGAGTGGCAATGTTCTTGTTCTCAACATTCGCATTGGAATCAAACTTACTACCAGTTGCTGCGTTAGAAGCATGGCAGTAGTCGGTAAGGAACTTAAGACGCTCCAGAGTTTCACGGTCAGCAGTGTGCTGATGACGATAAATCATATATGACTTAGCCACTTTGAAATGGCCTTCCTGCATCAGGGCCTCCTCAACCTGATTCTGAATTTCCTCAACCTTAATATCGTTATGGATATCAAGGTGGCTGAGAACCTTAGAGATAACACTCAAATCTGCAGGTTCATTAACTGACTCGAAAGCCTTGATAATGGCCTTCATGATTTTATCGAGGGAGAAGACAACTTTTTCGCCATCTCTCTTAGTAATTGTGAAATTCTGAATATCCATTGTGGTGTATCGGTTTACTGTTTTTATCTCAAATTATTGTAATCACTCTATCATTTCTTTGGCTCTTCAAACAAAGACAAACTTACACCGGAAATTTTCTTTTTGGAAAACTTTCCTTCCTTGATTTTCAAAAAAGTTTCCCGTTTTTGGAAACTTCCAATCAAAAGTAAATGTGTGAAATTTTCTCTTTTAGGTTTTTGGAACCGTTTGCAAAGATAACACTAATTTAGATATAAAACAAACTTTTTGCCTACAAATTTTAGCAACAGCGGCAAAAAACATTAAATCGCAAAAAGTACCAGTTCAATGCTTTGCTTCAACAGAATATATGTAACTATCAGTGGACCAGCACATTCAAGTCCAAAAACGCACGCTTTTTCCGCAGTTTCGTAATCTTTCACCTTACCGGTCAACAAACAAAAAACAACGCTTCCACCGAACAGTACGAAACCTAAAATTGTAATAGAAGCATACAAGAATGGGCCCGGATACAGGTGCCCAGAAACACTCAATAATGACGAATGTGGATACACCGCAAGAATGACGCAGAGTATCACGGCAAAGAAAATTGCAACAACAAAAAAGTTCACCGCAAAGCGATCGCGATAATCATTTTCAGAATAGCGAATTATCTTTTTTGGCAATCCGCTCCACACAAAAGTTCCTACAAAGATACACAAAAGGAGAAACCACGCCACCATTGGACTTGCCAGATTATCGCCTAAACTGCTCAACAGCCAGCGCAATCCCGAACCGCTCAAAAGAGAGTGAACACCAAGAGCTGGCCATACAGCGCTTACTATCCAGGAAAGAAGGATAGTAAGGCCCTGCACAACCAATAGGAACACCCAAGTAAGGACGAAAAACTTCGCCCAACGGCTCTTCGCCGTTTCATTCGGGAGAGTGCTGTTTGTATTTTCTTTGTTGTTGATTTCCATATTTTGAGATGTGGAACTTATTCAGTTATTCATCGTCGGCAACAAGGTTATCCAAATCGAGGATACGAAGTTCCAATGCTCTCACCACAAGGCGTGTTGCATTGACACTCGATCTGCTACCTGGAAAAAGTTTCTGTACGAGTTCGTTCTGACGCTTCTCGAGACTCTTCACACCGAACGGCATACCACGGAGATTAGTTATCTGCTCCTTTGTGTAGCCAAGAGCAAGATGACGGAGGAAACGCTCATCGTATTCATCAATCTCATAATCCACGACTGCTTCCTGGTGCATAAGATTACCACTGACAGCATCCTTGAAGCGCTCGACTATCTTGTTGAGGATTGGTTCGTTGAACACCAGTTTCTTGCCTTCCATAACAGCGGTTACCTCACTACGGGTGAGCAGTTCGCCACTCTTCAGTACAATACCATCGCAACCAGCATCAAGGACATCAATCCACAGTTTCTCGTTCAGAATCTCACCAGTGAATATCAGCACCTTTACATTCGGATAACTCTCCTTTGTATGGCGGCATATCTCTACGCCAACGGTTGTCGAACCGCCCAGACCTAAGTCGAGGAGCACCAAGTCAGGCAGTTCCTGCTTCAAGAGTTTCCAATAAGCTGGTTCGTTCTCTGCAGTACCGATAATCTCAGCCTCAGGGATTTCGTTACGGAAAATACCCTCTGTGCCTTTCAATTCCAATGGCACATCTTCTACAATGATTACTTTAAACTTTTCCATATATTTTTATTTTTGTTTTTTCTTTGTTATCATAACCGTGCATCACGCCTTGAATTTTGCCTTCTTAGAGAGCGTCATTAGCACATCGGTTCCATTGTCTTTACGCTGAACAGCATATATACCGCAGCCACGATGGTTGGTGGTCTCACCTATCTCGCGGATAATCTGACGGATAACCATACACGAGAGGTTGGTGGTCTGCGGGGTGAACAAATCCACGACCTCTTCCCCACTCAACTTCAACTTCGGCATCTCCACAGTATAGAGATCGTATGTGGCATCGACATCCTTCTTGTGGACTGTCAGTTGCTTCTCACCACTCACCTTCTTCAACAACTGCAGCAGATAGCGCATAAGGTTGGCATCAATCTTCACGCTCGACTCCACCTGATGTTGTGCCTGAAGGCTCAACAGAGTGTAGAGTTCCTTGTAGTATGCAGTGATCTCATAGAGGTTCGCAATATCCTTGTCTTCACTGTCAACAAGCTGGCGGATACGCGAAGGATAGTACATTGTCTCATGCTTCAATGTAGAGAAGCAGTTGTCGAGCACATTGTTGTTGACATGCAGGCGCTCTATTTCATAGTTGAGACGATGGAGTTCATCCTCAGCCATCTCTATCTGCTCGTTGCTCAAACGGCGAATATTGATGTTATCCTCAAGGGCCGCACAAATCTGACTTACTACACCCGACAGTTCTGAAGCCTCTTTAGTATTGCCCACATATCGGCTCGTCTGTTTCCAGAGTCCTTGGATTGTTGCCAGTTTTTCTTCCTCGGTGTCATCATTGAGCAGGGCTTCGTTGATTGAACCAAGGCGATCCACCAACACACGATAATACATCTTATGACGATAGTACAGCATATAATAAGCCGGCAGGATGGTCATGAATATTATAAGCAGAAGGATAAGTGCAACATACTTGGTTTCGCTTGCCGATTTCATCTTGCTGACATAACCCATCATCGATGGGTCGGCACTGCGTTCACGGAACAAGCGCGAATACACCTTATTATTATATTTATATACATCCCACTGATGCAGGGCAAGAGCGGCAACGGCGGTTTCATTACGCATATCAAGCACTATGTTATAGTCGATGGCAAGTGAATCCGACAACCATTTCAGTTCGGCTGCATCATCGACAGAACCACCTGTGAGGCGCATCAATGCTGTGCCCTTCGGACGCACTCGCTTATAGTATTTATTAAAATATGTACACGCGCTATCCGCGTACGCGAGACTTAACTGATAGTCGCCCTGCAGGTTGCTGTAATATATGGTATCGCAGAATAGCTTCGCCTTTGCTATCTCTTTTGCCAACGGAACTGCCTTTGCTGGTGCATCGTTGTCGACAGCAGAAGCAGAGATTGAGAGGAACAGTCCCATGATAAGCAGCAATGAGCGCACAACACCGCGAGGCAAACGGAAACGGAATGTTGAACCCTTGCCCTTTTCGCTGTCGGCAGAGATATTGCATACAGAGAACACCGAACTGACTTTCTTGTATTTCTCAATGATGCCTTTGCAGTTCATAAGGCCGAAACCATGCTGAACAGTCTTCGAAGGCTGGTGATTGAACACATTGGTGAGTTCCTCCTGTGTCATGCCCGAACCGGTATCAGCGATGCTGATTTCCACGTATTCCGGTGTTTCCGTAGCATCGATAGTCACCTTGCCCCCCTCGGCTGTCGCCTTGCGGGCATTGTCGGCAATGGTGTTGATCATGAACAGCGTCAGAGTACGGTCAGCCTTTACCACTGCATCGGTATTGCCGACAGAAAGTTCCACCCCCTTCATATTGAATGCATGGCGCGACTTCTTGGCTATGTCAAACAGATCCTGCAGGCGGAAACTCTCTATCTTCAACGACAGTTCACCCTTACGCAACTGTATCCAGTCGGTGAGCACACCGTTATATTCATTGATTTTATCAGTGAGTTCAAGGATATACGCATAGCGGGCATCAACGATGTCGGCACTCTCCTGTCGGGTCTGCAATCGTTGTATCTCGGCAAGCATTCGGTCAATGAACGGTGTGATGCTGTTCACCAATGCCATCTTGGCTCTCTGCTCTATATTCTGCTGCAGATTACGCTCAAGTATGAGTTCCGATGTCTGCTGCTCCTCGAGAATCATCTCGTGTTTCTCCACAATCTCCTCGGTGGCTTCGGTCTCGCGTTTCTTCCATGTTTCCAGAGGCGCAAGGAATGACTCTACGGTGTATTTCTTCTCTTCATTGCGGCGCATTCGTGTGAATAGATAGAGAAGCACAACAACCAAGAGGATTGCTATGCACACTATGGCAAGGAGGATGTTCTGCTGCAACGAATCCTTACGGAACTGCTCTGCACGGGCTTCCAACTCACGGTCCTGACGAGTATCCCACTGCGAGT
>JAUNIK010000153.1 GCA_030523505.1 Prevotellaceae bacterium
GCGATGAGGCCCGGGTTTACGCTCTCTATCTTCGAAGCAATATCCACTAAGCGCTTGTCGGCTGGGAATTGCTCAGGCATGCCCTGAATCTGGCCGTAGGCATTGTCGCTGAAACAGTAAACATCATGATACACCACCTCTGTGCTTGCCACGATATGCAGGCGAGGCACGAGGGTTGTAGCACCACCGGCCACACCGCTCGACACGATGCAGTCAGGAGCATAGCAGTTTATCATCTCCACTGTTCCGATAGCAGCGTTCACCTTTCCGATGCCACACTGCTGGATTACCAACTCCTTCTCGTCCGACAACTTTCCTGTGTAGAAAGTCTTGCCGTGGATAGTCTCTTCCTTTGTGTCTGTGAGCAATGCCAGCAACTGCTGGAGTTCCTTCTCCATTGCAACGATAATACCAATCTTCATCTTTCCTTGTTTCTTTGTTTCTTTGTTTCTGCAAAGATAAATATAATTATGTGAAAATCCTATTCTTACCCCAAATTTTTTTAGCCCCCGGATGGACTCCCCTCGCCTTGGGAGAGGGGTGGGGGTGAGGCTTATAGTAGCTGTTTCAGGGCGTTGGCAATGCCATTGTCGTCAACATCAGTGGTGATGAAATCAGCCACAGCCTTGACATTATCGCCTGCATTGCCCATAGCCACACCGATGCCCGCTTTCTTTATCATCGGAATATCGTTGCCACCATCACCGAAGGCAATAGTGTCGGCAATGTCTATGCCGAGATAGTCGGCAATGGCTGTTATTCCATTGTCCTTGCCCGCCTCGCGTGATGTCACATCGCTGAACGCAGGGTGCCATCTTCCCGAAACGCAGTTAGGAAGGCGAGGCATGAGCAGTGCTTCCTGTTCCGCATTGCAGAAAGGAGTGAGCTGGGTCACCTGCTGGGTGGCGAGCATTTCCTCCACTGACATGATCTTGTCCAGATCGACATCGAGCGATTTCACAAAGATATCATCGATGACATTCTTGTAGTTGAACACCGCAATATCATTGGCACTGCAAAGAATCACGGGATAGTCGTTCCTCTTCGCATCGTCCAGGACAATGTCCACCTCCTCGCGCGACATGGCACTTGTGTGCACTACATCATCACCGATGAAGCAGTGAGCACCGTTGGTCGTCACATATCCGTCAACGAGATGCTCTATCTGTCCCACATTGTTCAGGATGGCGATAGGGCGTCCGGTAGCTATGAATACCTTGTGACCTTGTTTCTTTGCTTCCTCCAAAGCCTTTACCGTTGAGTCAGGAATACGGTGGGTCTTGATGCTCACCAGAGTTCCGTCAATATCGAAAAACAGGGATTTCATTCGTATCGTTCTTTTTTTATACGGCAAAGTTAAGACAAACCAGATGAAATGCCAAAGAAATCGTGGCATTCTTGCAGGGAATAGCCGATTTTGAGATATCCGTCAATCCTATTGCCTATGGTGAAGCTATTTTTTTGATACAAAAGTATCAATATTATTTCGCGTTTGATAATTTTGTTGTAACTTTGCATTATGCCTTAAAGCAGCCTTATAAAATAGCGAAAATTAAAAGAAAACAATATATGAAGAAACTGTTGGACCGGATTCCGAGTGGAGTGCCCTGTCTTATTGTCATCACAGTCCTATTCGGTAGTCTTGGTGCCGTGATGGGATTCGACCATATGCTCAACACGATGATGAATACCGCTCATCATCTGTTGCTCGATGTGGTGTTCTACCTTATGGGCGTTTGCGTCCTCACCGGAGCATTGAGCAAGATATTCGTCGAGTTCGGCGTGGTTGATCTCCTCCAGAGAATACTCCGTCCGGTAATGAAACCTGTGTTCAACATGCCAGGTGTCTCATCGTTGGGAGCAGTCATGACCTTCCTCAGCGACAACCCGGCAATCATCTCCCTCTCGCAGGACAAAGCCTTCGCGCGTTACTTCAAGAAATACCAGCATATCTCACTCGTGAATTTCGGTACCGCCTTCGGTATGGGACTGCTCGTGCTTATCTTTATGGTAGGCCACGGATATGTGGCAGCACCGTTGCTCGGATTCATCGGAGCGATGTGTGGTTGTGTCATCTCTACACGACTGATGCAGTATTTCACACTCCGCCAGTTTCCTGAATACCGCGATCAGGATGCTGTTGTGCCAACCTCTTCCGATGGAGAGGGTGCAATGGCATCAATGACGGCTTCGGGTGGAAATGGCAAGGACACCCTCTTTGTTCGTATCCTCAATGCCTGCCTCGACGGAGGAAAGGACGGAGTGGGTATCGGACTGGCAATCATCCCTGGTGTGCTCATCATTTCAACCTTTGTTATGATGCTCACCAACGGCCCAACCGTTGAGATGGCCGACGGAAAGATGGTGGAGCACTTCACCGGTGCTGCCTACGAAGGTGTTGGTCTGCTGCCTTGGCTCGGCGGTCAGGTGGATTTCCTGTTCCGCTGGCTGTTTGGTTTTGAATCAGCCGAACTCCTCGCATTCCCGATAACAGCATTGGGCTCTGTGGGAGCCGCCCTCGGACTCGTTGACGGGTTTGTGGCACAAGGACTCATCGATGGTAATGCCATTGCCGTGTTCACAGCGATGGGCATGGGCTGGTCGGGCTATCTCTCTTCCGACGCTGCCACCCTCGACTCATTAGGCTATCGTGCACTTGTTCCGAAAGCATTCCTCAGTACCTTCATCGGAGGCATCTGTGCTGGAGTCATCTCCCATCTGCTCTTTATGGGTTTCACCTTCACTACATCGCTCTTTGCCCCACAGACAGAGTGGACAGCAACAGCACAGGCGTGGAACGACACCACCAACGAGAGCATCAATGTGGAGATGTCGAAACTCGACAACGGCAGTTACCGCATCCACAACTGGTATGGCAAGGAAGGCGCCGATCTTGAGTTCACTGTTAATGAGAACGACAGTTCGGTTAATATCACCAACGCTTATGCCGATAAGAATGGCGAATACTACTTCGTTACAATCAATGATAAGGCTAAGACTGGCGAATCATCTTATGCTGCCCTTTATCCTCTGGAGGATTATTCAGAGTTTGTTGGCAATAAGAACGCCGGCCACTTCTATATCTTCGCGTTTATCTATGATAATGAGAAGCGATTGATAAACCGTTGCTATTATGAGGTGACATGGGGTGGTCGTCAGCGTCAGACATTTGAAGCAGAACAAAATCTTGAGAATGCCATAAAATCAGGCGAGACCGCCCAGACAGATTCTATGGCCCGATCTCTGCAAGAATAAATTTTAATCAAGAATTAGAGAATTTTATTTTACCCGTACTATAAATAATTCTTTGAATTCTCTGAGAATTTCAGGAATTACCGTCCGGATGGAACACACACGCTGGTTAGAATAATTCTCAAATTCTCTAATTCTTGACAGAAAAAAATAATTATCTAGAAAAAAAATCCTATGGGATACAACGATAAAAAGACATACGAGACACATAAAAACACCCGAACCAAGAAAGGTAAGGCTGTTGATGGTAGAGTGACACCGAAGAAGAACCTCGGTCAGCATTTCCTTGTTGATGAAGGTATATCAAAACGCATCGCCGACACGGTGGATGCCTATCCAGATATTCCTGTCCTCGAAGTAGGACCGGGAACAGGTATGATGACAAAGTACATCATTCCGAAGGGCCGTCCTTTCAAGGTGGTGGAAATCGACTGCGAGAGTGTGGACTACCTCCACGACCATTATCCAGACCTGGAAGTAATCAATGGCGACTTCCTCAAAATGGACCTCACCACAATCTTTGATTCCCCTGCGTCAGCGGCTCTCCCCCTCGGGGGAGCGGGGAGAGGGGCTGCCCCTTTCCTCCTCACCGGCAACTACCCATACGACATCTCGTCGCAGATATTCTTCAAGATGCTCGACCATCGCGACCTCATCCCTTGCTGTACAGGAATGATACAGCGCGAGGTGGCATTGCGTATCGCTTCGCAGCCAGGCAACAAAGCCTATGGCATCCTCTCGGTGATGCTTCAGGCGTGGTATGACTGCGAGTATCTCTTCACCGTCGATGAGAATGTGTTCAACCCACCACCAAAGGTGAAGTCGGCCGTTATCTGCATGAAGCGCAACAGTCGTACCGACCTCGGATGTGATGAGGCTCTGTTCAAGCGCATCGTGAAGACCACCTTCAATCAGCGCCGTAAGATGCTCCGCGTATCGTTGAAACCGCTCTTCGGTGCAGATAATATGCCATCGGCTGAATTCTTCCAGCAGGACATCATGACAAAGCGCCCGGAGCAACTCACCATCGAACAGTTCATCGAACTGACAAATCTTGTTTCAGAAGTTATCTGACACTCTATATGAAAAAACTATTCTTATCTATTCTTCTCGTCGTCTGTTGCACAACGCTCTGTGTAGCGCAGGAATGGGACCCTGTGCCAAACGAGGAGGCTGTAGTGGAAAGTGGCCGAGCACGATTCACCGTTCTCACCCCAGAGATAATCCGTATTCAGTACAGTGCCCGCAAGAAGTTCGAGGATCGTGCTTCCTTTGCAGTGGTAAACCGTAAACTCGATGTGCCAGCCTTCACCACAGAGGAGGCAGACGGCTATCTCTATATCCGTACCGAGAATGTGACACTGAAATACAAGGTCGGCAGTGCCATCTCGGCAACGCTCAATGATCCGCAGAACCTCTCCGTTACTTTCACCATGAACGGCAAGGAGAAACTGTGGTATCCGGGCAAGGACGATGCACTGAACCTGTTAGGCACATCGCGCACCCTCGATGGCGACATCGGTGATACCCATCGTGTGGAACTCGAAAAAGGCTTGCTCTCACGCGACGGATGGGTCGTCCTCGATGAGAGTCCTTCTACATTGCGAGGCGATGGAAGCAAGAGTTATGTTTTCGACGATGAATGCGACGGAATTCCTTGGTTTGATAAACCTGTTGACACCACAGCCCTCGACTGGTATTTCATGGCTTACGGTCACGACTACAAGCGTGCTTTGGGGGATTATGTGAAACTCGCCGGTCGCCAGCCACTCCCACCGCTGTATATGTTCGGCTATTGGTATTCGAAGTATCAGGCCTACACAGCCACCCAGTTCCAGCAGCTGGCTCGTGAGATGGAGAAGAACGATGTGCCTCACGATGTGATGATTTTCGATATGGACTGGCATAAAGCCGGATGGACAGGATGGACCTGGAACAACAACCTTATTCCTGATCCAAAGGGACTCATCTCGTGGATGCACAACCATAACCTGAAGGTGGCACTCAACCTCCATCCTGCCGATGGTGTTGACAGCGATGAGGATGGCTATGCCGCAATGCAGCAGGCAACAGGTCTGAGTGGTGATGTGCCATGGATGATTGAAAACAAGGCGTTCACCTCGGCACTGTTCAAGAATATTATCCGTAAGCGTGAATCCGAGGGAGTCGATTTCTGGTGGATTGATTGGCAGCAGAAGAAAACTGTCGGTGAACATGCCCAGGAGCGAGGCTATGCCTGTCCGGCAGGTGTGGAAGGACTGGGCGAGACCTTCTGGATAAACCATGTGTTCTATAATGACATGCGCCTGAATCGCACCGACCGTCGTCCTGTTATCTTCCATCGTTGGGGCGGAATGGGTTCGCATCGCTATCCGATAGGATTCTCGGGCGACACCTACGCTACTTACGGCACCCTCGCCTTTGAACCATACTACACAGCCACTGCTTCGAATGTGTGTTTCGGCTATTGGGGACACGACATCGGAGCTCATCTGCTCATCGGCGACAGAGAGAAGGTTGATCCAGAGATGTATCTCCGTTGGTTGCAGTATGGAGTATTCTCACCATTGCTCCGCACTCATGCTTCTTCGCAAGGCAACAATGAGCGTCGTATATGGAAGTTTGATAACTTCGACCTCATGAACAAAGCCGTGAAACTGCGCTACGCGCTCGTACCTTATATTTATACGTGTGCGCGCGAGGCATACGATACAGGTGTTTCCATCTGTCGTCCGCTCTATTATGAATGGCCTGAGGACAACCGTTCTTATTCCAACGAGTCGGAGTATATGTTCGGCAACGACATCCTCGTGGCACCTATTGCCGAGGCTACGGGAGCTGATGGGAAGGTGGACCGAAAGATTTGGTTGCCGGAAGGTCATTGGTATGATGTGTGCCGAGGCCGACTGCTGAGTGGTGATATGGAGTTCACTGATTCCTACACAGCAGAAGAGATACCGTATTTCATCCGTCAGGGAAGTATCATCCCTTGCTATCCTGATATCGACCATCTGAAAGAGTCAGTGCCAACGGTAGTGCTGAAGGTTGTGCCAGGCAGAGATGGAACGGGTGTGATGTATGAGGATGATGGCGATTCGGATAGTTATCAGAATGGAGCATTTTCTACTACTACCTTCGCTCAGCAGCGCACCGATGATTTCGTTATGCTGATAATCAGCCATCGTGTGGGAGCTTTCCCGGGACAGTTGGCAGAGAGGGCCTATCAGGTGGAGTTCCTTGCCGAGGGTATGCCGGAGAAGATACTCATCGATGGTCAGGAAACCGACAGTTGGACTTATGATGAGGCTGCGAGAAGTGTTGTGGTGAATGTGCCAAACACATCGGTAGATAAAGGTGCGCAGGTGATGCTAATCCGTCAGACTGATGGTATCAAGCAACCGGAGATTACCGATGAT
>JAUNIK010000154.1 GCA_030523505.1 Prevotellaceae bacterium
AAAGCTAAGTAATTATGATACAGGCAGAATCAAGACTTACAGTATGTGATAACAGTGGTGCTCGTGAGGCACTCTGTATCCGTGTGCTCGGTGGTACACGCCGCCGTTATGCAAGTGTTGGCGATGTAATCGTTGTTGCTATCAAGAACGCCATCCCAACAAGTGATGTAAAGAAGGGTGCAGTATCAAAGGCTTTGATCGTACGTACAAAGAAGGAGATTCGTCGTCCAGATGGTTCATACATCCGTTTCGATGACAATGCATGTGTACTGCTCAATAATGCTGGTGAGATTCGCGGTAGCCGTATCTTCGGCCCTGTAGCTCGTGAGCTTCGTGCGGTTAACATGAAGGTCGTTTCTTTGGCACCTGAGGTACTTTAATAATTAAATAAGGTAAAAGTAATGGCTAAATTACATATTAAGAAAGACGATACCGTTATTGTTCTCTCAGGTGAGGATAAGGGCAAGACTGGTAAGGTGCTCAAGGTGCTTGTTGACAAGAACCGCGCTATCGTTGAGGGCATAAATATGGTCTCAAAGAGCACTAAGCCTTCAGCAAAGAACCCTCAGGGTGGTATCGTTAAGCAGGAGGCTGCTATTCACATCTCAAATTTGAGTTTGATCGATCCTAAGAGCGGCAAGGCAACACGCGTTGCTATCAAGCACGAGGGTAAGAATGTCGTTCGCGTAGCTAAAAAGTCAGGAGAGGAGATTAAGTAATGGATACAGCACAGTTAAAGAAAGTATACAAGGAGACTATAGCTCCTGATCTGCAGAAGCAGTTCAACTATTCTTCAGCAATGCAGATCCCTGCCCTGAAGAAAATCGTTATCAACATGGGTCTCGGTGATGCTACTCAGGATAAGAAGCTTATCGATGTAGCAATCAATGAGATTACCACTATCACCGGCCAGAAGGCAGTAGCAACATATTCTAAGAAGGATATCGCTAACTTCAAGCTTCGTAAGAAGATGCCTATCGGTGTTATGGTTACATTGCGTCGTGAGCGCATGTACGAGTTCCTCGAGAAGCTCGTTCGCGTAGCACTTCCTCGTATCCGTGACTTCAAGGGTATCGCAACAAAGTTTGATGGTCGTGGTAACTATACACTCGGTATTACTGAGCAGATCATCTTCCCATAGATCAATATCGATTCAATCGACCGTATCCAGGGTATGAACATCACATTCGTGACTTCAGCACCTACAGACGAAGAGGGCTTCGCACTCCTCAAGGCATTCGGTCTTCCATTTAAGAACGCAAATAACGATTAAGCATTATGGCAAAAGAATCAATGAAGGCTCGCGAGGTAAAGCGTGCTAAGCTTGTTGCTCGTTACGCTGAAAAGCGTGCTGCTTTGAAGAAGATCGTTAATACTTCTGACGATCCAGCAGAGGCTTACGAGGCTGCTCGCAAGCTCCAGGCTATTCCAAAGAATGCAAATCCTATCCGTCTTCACAATCGCTGTATGATTACAGGCCGTCCAAAGGGTTATATCCGTCAGTTCGGTATCTCTCGTATCCAGTTCCGTGAGATGGCTTCAGCAGGTTTGATTCCTGGAGTAAAGAAGGCAAGCTGGTAATTCAACCGGATTTTATTTTTAATATTGTCGGGGTAGTCCCGATTAATTAAACATTTATATTTTATGACAGATCCAATAGCAGATTATCTGACACGACTCAGAAACGCAATCATGGCACATCACCGTGTTGTTGAAGTTCCTGCGTCTAACTTGAAGAAGGAAATCACAAAGATCCTCTTCGAGAAGGGTTACATTCTGAACTATAAGTTCGTAGAGGATGGCCCTCAGGGTTCAATCAAAGTTGCTTTGAAGTGGGACCCTACAACAAAAAAGAACGCTATCACAAGTTTGAAGCGTGTGTCTACACCAGGTCTTCGTAAGTACACTGGTTACAAGGACATGCCGAGAGTTATTAACGGACTGGGTATCGCTATCCTGTCTACATCAAAGGGTGTAATGACAAACAAAGAGGCTGCTGAGCTCAAGATCGGTGGTGAGGTTCTTTGTTATGTTTACTAATTAATTGGAGGATTTGAATATGTCAAGAATAGGAAAATTGCCAATTAGCATCCCTGCTGGTGTAACAGTAGCTTTCAAGGATGATGTTGTAACAGTAAAAGGTCCTAAGGGTGAACTCTCACAGAAGGTTGATCCATCTATTAAGGTAAAAATCGAGGATGCTCAGATTACTTTTGAGGTTGATGAAAACAGCCCAGTAAACTACAAGCAGAAGCAGGCTTTCCATGGTCTTTATCGCTCACTCGTAAACAACATGGTTGTTGGTGTTAGCGAGGGCTACAAGAAGGAACTCGAGCTTGTAGGTGTTGGTTATCGTGTTTCAAACCAGGGTAATGTTATTGAGTTCGCTCTCGGTTATACACACCCAATCTTCATCCAGCTTCCTGCAGAGGTTAAGGTTGAGACTAAGTCTGAACGTAACCAGAACCCTGTATTGATCCTGGAGTCATGCGACAAGCAGTTGATTGGTCTCATTTGCGCAAAAATTCGTTCTTTCCGCAAGCCAGAGCCATACAAGGGCAAGGGTATCTTGTTCAAGGGTGAGGTTATCCGCAGAAAGTCTGGTAAGTCAGCATCAGCTAAATAATTTTAATTTTTTACGATTATGACAACAAAGAAAGTTGAAAGACGAATTAAGATAAAGTTCCGCATCCGTAAGAATGTATTTGGAACTGCTGAGCGTCCACGTCTCAGTGTATTCCGCTCAAACAAGCAGATCTACGCTCAGGTAATTAATGATTTGACAGGTAAGACTCTTGCTTCAGCTTCTTCACTCGGTCTCGAGGCTATGCCAAAGAAGGAGCAGGCTGCAAAGGTAGGCGAGAAACTCGCTGCAGCAGCACTCGCAGCAGGTGTAACTTCTGTTGTGTTCGACCGTAACGGTTATCTCTATCACGGCCGTGTTAAGGAGCTTGCTGATGCAGCTCGTAATGGTGGTCTTAAATTTTAAACGATTATGGCAATGAATATTGTAAAAGTTAATACAGAAGAATTGAAGGACCGCTTGGTTGCTATCAACCGCGTTACCAAGGTAACAAAGGGTGGTCGTACCTTTACTTTCGCTGCTATCGTCGTTGTAGGTGACGGTAAGGGTGTTATCGGTTATGGTCTTGGTAAGGCTGGCGAGGTAACAGCAGCTATCGCTAAGGGTGTTGAGGCAGCTAAGAAGAACCTCGTTAAGGTTCCTGTTCTCAAGGGTACAATCCCTCACGAGATTGAGGCTCGTTTTGGCGGTGCTCAGGTTTTCATGAAGCCTGCTGCAGCCGGTACAGGTCTTGTAGCCGGTGGTGCTATGCGTGCTGTTCTTGAGAGTGTTGGTGTACAGGATATCCTTTGTAAATCAAAGGGCTCTTCTAACCCTCACAACCTCGTTAAGGCAACTATCGTAGCACTTAGCCAGATTCGCGATGCTTACACTATTGCAGGTGTTCGTGGTATCAGCATGGATAAAGTATTTAATGGATAAAGGAGATTATTATCATGGCAACAATTAAAGTACAGCAGATTAAGAGCAAGATCGGTGCTCCAAAGGATCAGAAGGCAACACTTCAGGCACTTGGCCTCCACAAGATCTCTCAGGTTGTAGAAGTTGAGGATACTCCTTCTATCCGTGGTATGATCCGCAAGGTTCATCACCTCGTAAACGTAGTTGATTAATTTTTAAACAAGTAGCGTATTATGAAATTAAATAATTTGAAGCCAGCTGAGGGCGCAACACACTCACGTCGTCGTATCGGTCGTGGTCCTGGTTCAGGACTTGGTGGTACTTCTACACGTGGTCACAAGGGTGCTAAGGCTCGCTCTGGTTATAAGAAGAAGATTGGTTTTGAAGGTGGTCAGATGCCACTTCAGCGTCGTTTGCCAAAAGGTGGTTTCAAGAATATCAACCACAAGGAGTACTTCGCTGTTAACATTGACACTCTTCAGGCACTTGCAGAGGCAAAGAATCTTACAAAGATCGGCGTAGCAGAACTCGTTGCAGCAGGTCTTACCAATGGTAAGGAGCTCGTTAAGGTTCTCGGCAACGGTCAGATCACTGTTAAGCTCGATGTTGAGGCAAATGCATTCTCTAAGGCTGCTGAGGAAGCTATCAAGGCAGTCGGTGGTACAACAACTATTATCTAATTAAATAGATGAAAAAGTTTTTTGAGACACTAAAGAACTGTTGGAAGGTGGAGGATTTGCGTCAGCGACTCCTCATCACCATCCTGTTCGTAGCGATTTACCGTTTCGGTTCATTCGTAGTACTTCCTGGTATCAACCCAGGTGCGTTGAGCAAGTTGCAGGAACAGACTGCAGGCGGTCTTATGTCACTGTTGGACATGTTCTCTGGTGGTGCTTTTTCCAATGCGTCTATCTTCGCACTTGGAATCATGCCTTACATCTCAGCATCTATCGTAATCCAGCTCCTCGCTGTTGCTGTTCCTTATTTCCAGAAGTTGCAGCGCGAGGGTGAGAGCGGTCGTAAGAAGATTAACTGGTATACACGTTGGTTGACTGTTGCGATTCTTATCTTCCAGGCACCATCATACCTTATCAACTTGAAGTATCAGGCTACAGCAGCGCTGGCATCAGGTATTTCTTGGACTGCATTCATGTTCCCTGCAATGATTATTCTCGCTGCAGGTTCAATGTTCATCCTTTGGCTTGGTGAGCGTATTACAGATAAGGGCGTAGGTAACGGTATTTCAATGATCATTATGATCGGTATCATTGCTCGTTTCCCACAGGCTCTTGTTCAGGAGGTAAGTTCTCGTCTTAGTGCAATTAGCGGTGGTGGTCTCATCATGTTCATTGCAGAGCTCCTTATCCTCTATGCTGTAGTATGTGCTGCTATACTTTTGACACAGGGTACTCGCAAGGTGCCTGTACAGTATGCAAAGCGTATTGTAAATGGTCAGCAGATGGGTGGTGCACGCCAGTATATTCCATTGAAGTTGTTCGCTGCTAATGTAATGCCTATCATCTTTGCTCAGGCTTTGATGTTCATCCCATTGGCAATCGTACAGTTCAATTCTGACAATGCATCTGGTATTCTTCATGCTTTGATGGATAACCGTAGTCTTCCTTATAATATTATATATGTGATCCTTATCATTGCGTTCACATATTTCTATACAGCGATTACTATGAATCCAACTCAGATGGCTGAGGATATGAAGCGTAATAATGGTTTTATTCCTGGAATCAAGCCTGGCAAGGAAACTGCAGATTATATCGATGGTATCATGTCACGTATAACTCTCCCAGGATCTTTGTTCATCGCTTTCATTGCAGTAATGCCTGCACTTGCTGGTCTTTTGAATGTTCAGCAGGGCTTCTCACAGTTCTTCGGAGGTACATCATTGCTGATTCTTGTTGGTGTGGTTATCGATACACTCCAGCAGATTGAGAGCCACTTGATGATGCGTCACTACGATGGATTGCTTAACTCAGGCCACACTCGTGGCGGAAATGTTTCGGCATATTAATCCGGTCTTTAGGAAATGAAGATATTTCTTAAGACTGATGATGAAATAGAACTAATGCGAAGGGCTAACCGACTTGTCGGTTTGACCCTCGCAGAAGTTGCTAAAAATATTAAGCCGGGTGTTACAACTCTCCAATTAGACAAGGTTGCAGAGGAGTTCATAAGAGATCATGGAGCAATTCCTACATTCAAGAACTTCCCTAATCCTCTTGGAGACCCATTCCCAGCCAGTATCTGTACCTCAGTCAATGAGTGTGTTGTGCATGGAATACCAAGTAATAATGTAGTCTTGAAAGAAGGCGATATTATTTCAGTAGACTGTGGAACACTCTTGGACGGCTTTTGCGGTGATAGTGCCTATACATTCTGTGTAGGTGATGTATCACCAGAGGTTAGAGAACTTTTGAAGGTAACAAAAGAGAGTCTCTATCTCGGAATAGAACAAGCTGTACATGGAAAGCATATCGGTGATATAGGTTATACTGTTCAGCAGTATTGCGAAAATCATGGATATGGAATAGTGAGGGAACTCACAGGACATGGTATTGGTCGCGAGATGCATGAGGATCCTCAGATTCCGAATTACGGTCGCAGAGGAAATGGTGCAATGCTTAAGTCAAGCATGTGTGTAGCAATTGAACCAATGGTTACGATGGGTGATCGTCAAGTGTGGATGTTGCCAGATAAATGGAGCATTGTTACTCGAGACGGAAAACCTGCAGCTCACTTCGAGCACACAGTAGCCGTTTGCAAAGGTAAGGCAGAGATATTATCATCATTCGAAGAAATAGAACAGATAGAAGGCAAAAGATATTAATTATGGCAAAACAGTCCGCTATTGAGCAAGACGGTACAATTGTAGAGGCTTTGTCTAATGCAATGTTCCGTGTGGAATTGGAAAATGGTTGTCCTATAACTGCGCATATCTCAGGTAAGATGAGAATGCACTATATCAAGATTCTCCCAGGTGATAAAGTTAAGGTGGAGATGAGTCCATACGACTTGACAAAAGGTAGAATCGTGTTCAGATATAAATAACATATTTAAGATATGAAGACAAGAGCATCATTAAAGAAGCGTACACCTGATTGTAAGATTGTTCGTCGCAAGGGTCGTCTTTTTGTTATC
>JAUNIK010000155.1:0-997 GCA_030523505.1 Prevotellaceae bacterium
TTCGCGTTAAAAATAAAAATCCCATTAGTGCCATTCGTGTTCAAAATTCCCCCTCCAGAGTGTTAAATTGTCTAATATCCCTCAAATTTTCGTTTCTTTTTCCTCCTTTTCTTGCATTTGCAATAATTATGCGTTAACTTTGCATCCAGAATTTTTAAAACTATAATCATTATGGCACAGACAAAGTATTCAGGCACCCAGACCGAGAAGAATCTCGAGGCTGCTTTCGCAGGTGAGTCACAGGCTCGTAACAAGTACACATATTTCGCTTCTAAGGCAAAGAAGGAAGGTTTTGAGCAGATCGCTGCTCTCTTCCTCAAGACTGCTGACAACGAGAAGGAACACGCAAAGATGTGGTTCAAGGAGTTGGAGGGCATCGGCTCTACAGCAGAGAACCTTGCAGCAGCTGCTGCTGGCGAGAACTATGAGTGGACCGACATGTACGAGGGCTTCGCAAAGACTGCTGAGGAGGAAGGTTTCCCAGAGTTGGCAGAGAAGTTCCGTAATGTTGCTGCTATCGAGAAGCATCACGAGGAGCGTTATCGCGCACTCCTCCACAATGTAGAGGCACAGGAAGTATTCGCTAAGAGTGAGGTAAAGGTATGGGAGTGCCGCAACTGTGGTCACATCGTAGTAGGCACCCAGGCTCCAGAGCTCTGCCCAACCTGCGCTCATCCACAGTCTTACTTCGAAGTTCACGCAGAGAACTACTAAAAGAAGCCCGCGGCTTCATAATAACAAAAGGGTCGGCTCCATCGAGCCGGCCCTTTTTGCTGTTCTGTTCCCTCCCATTATTGGGAGGGCCCTGCCTTCGCCTTCGCTATCGCTATCGCTATCGCTCCTCCTCCCCCTTCCCCCGAATGGGTCTCCCCTCCCTAATGGGGAGGGGGCTAGGGGGAGAGGCTGGGAGGCTTTTTATTTTATCCTCTTCCTCCTCTTCTCAACAACGATACCCCTTGTAGGCACGCTCAGTCTCTGTCCCGCAACATTATAAATC
>JAUNIK010000155.1:1007-6598 GCA_030523505.1 Prevotellaceae bacterium
TTTTCGTATAATTTTTAGTTTTCTTTTTCGTTTTCGTATTCGTCCTTTATTCCCGTTGTCATCTTGACGAAGCTATTGCTTGCGCCTTCTACCGGCTCATCTATTCCCGAATACACCACATCCACATTAACAGTGTGCTTACCCTCAGCCATGCCTGTTGCATCTATGCTATAGGCTGTAGTACCTATTGTCTCGCTGTTCTTCTTCTCACCATCCACACGCACATCATATCCCGCGATAGGCAGTGGACTCTCTTCCTCACCTTCTGATATCATTCCAATCATCCAGTTACCGAATATTCCGCTCTCTGTCAGCGATGAGAAATACATACCGTTTGTCGATACAAGATCCGAAATTCCCACGAATGGCGAGTCAATATCGATAGCGAGCGGTGGTGTGTTTGGAGCTGCATTGGCACAGTCCACCACGAGCGAATATTCCAATCCCGGAAGGATTGTTATCGGTTCCTCGAGTTCCACCTCATTCCATTCGTTCAGTTTGTATTCACCAGCCTCTTCGTAGGCGATGATATCATTGTTCAACACGAGCATGAATGTGAAGTCTGCCTTGCTGGTAGGGTAGAAGCGGAACTTCTTTATCTGACTGCCCACGAATGGCTTCAGCACTGATGCCCCGAACGATGCCATTGCCTGAAGTGCCCAGTCTTCTTCCTCGTTGCCTACCACTCTCTGGTCGCCTGCCTCTTCATTGCAGTATCCAAGGAACTGACGGTCGTTGTCCACTGGTGCCTCCCATGTGAAGTCAATACTCTTCAGGTCCTCGCTGTTCTCTGCATTCACTGTGTTCACAGCGTATGCGTTCTTGTCGATGGCGATCTCTACCGATGCTGTCTGCATAGCGCCCTTCTCACCATTGGCATACACCACCTCCACACCGAGGTCGTGATGTCCCAACGCAAGGTTCTCCACCTTCGCCCGCTCAGTGTTACTTGTTCCCACCAAACTACCATCAGCATATATATTATAGCATGCTATATCATCGCCATCGCTTCCGCTTCCGCTCCCGCCATCGCTATCGCTATCGCTTACTCCCCCTTCGGGGGTTGGGGGGCTTATAATCATCGCAATCGCCCATGCTGTCTCGTTGGTCACAGCATTATCCTGCGAGTAATCATAGAACGAGAAGAACTTCTGGTCGTTGGCAGTCACATTGCGTACAAGGTCACTTCTCCCCGGAACACACTTCCCATAAACCATACCGATCACATTGTTCGAAGCTGTCAGATCACTCACATTAGCAGTTATTCCCACAGCAATGTTCTTATCGCCAGTTATCGTCACTGGGGTGTCGAATGTCACTGTATTCAATTCGCCCAACACAAGGTCCTGTGTTATTCTCTGCTCTTTCAGAACGGTGAGGTTCATGTCATCATCCATCTCATAGACAGTTGCCTTCCATCCCATCTGTGTTGACATCGGGAAGAATGTCACACCTGTGATGCTGCCACCCTGATAGAAGCCCATATCCTCCTTGTCGAAGCATACTGCCAACTCAAACGACTGGTTGTCGGCACCAAAACCAATGATATCATCCTCGGTGTCGTAATAACTCTTCTTCACCTTGTTTGTCAGTGGCTTGTTCCATATCATCGAAGCATTGTTGAAACCCATCTGTCGTGCCATAACAGCATACACCGGTTCCCATTTCTTCTCGCTCACTGTTGCCGAAGCCATGTCGCATGCCTCCGACTCAGTGCCGTCGTTGTAGATGGCTGTGATGGTATAGTCATAACTGCCGAGTGTCACATTGGTGTCGAAGTAGAGTAGGGTAGTGCTACCTACCTCTTCCACCTTCTCACCATTGCGATAGATAGCATATCTGCTCACATTCTCAGCATTTGTCAGTGGCTTTCTCCATGCCAGACGCACCACCTTTCCACCGTCCATCTGCTGTGCCTTCAGTCCGCAAGGGGCACGATGTGTTATCTCCTGATCAAGCAGAAGCACACACGACTGATAGTACCCCTCTGGCTCATAGAAGAGGAATCCCATAGCCTTCGAGTCGGCTGAGATACCCATGCTCCTGGTCACGAACGGAATATATCCCGACATCACATCATTATATACATACGGATCGTTGTAGAAGTCATAGATACCGTTATCGCGGAGATAGTCCACGGCCCAATATCCCACACCGTCCTTGTATATCGTTGCAAGGTTGTCAATGCCTTCTGCATCTTGCTCATATCCCAGGATTGTACCGTCATCGCCTATCGATGTCAGTCCGTGGTTGGCAGGATTGTCTGATATGGTGCGTAGGTTCGACACCTCTCTTGTCGCCATGTCATAGACGGCTCTCACCAGTGGTTCCGACTCTGGGTTCAGGTCTGTCCAACCGCCCCATATCAGCAGTTTCTCTCCGTTTGGCGAGAACATCTGTGCTGTGCACCATGGTGAACCGTAGTTGCTCAGCACCTCGGCTTCCGAACTGCCGTCACGCCAGATGCAGGCATAGCGTGTGCCGTAGCTGTCGCCATGCACATACTTCCATCCTGCTATGTGCTTACCGTCAGATGAGATGCAGTATGGCACACCTTCCGTACCGTCCCAGAGGTCTTTCTCCACCTGTCCGTCTTTCCATATTATCGGGTGCATGCTACCGTTGATGAACGATGCTCCGCCCATCCAGTGTCCGTCAGGCGAGATACCTCCCGAGATACCGCCACCCATGCTCATGCCGAATTCACTTCCCCCTACAAACTCTCCGTTTATAGGCAGTGTATGCCATCGGGTGTCGTAGTAGCCCGGGGCATCTATTGCCGCACCGTTGGGTGCAAGGTCGTGCGAGGCATACTGACCAGTCACAACACCATCGTTTGAGATGCCGGAAGGTGCCGAACTCTCGATACTCGAGAGCAGGTTTATCTCACCTGATTCCAGGTTCCATCTGAAGGCGTAGGTGCTATACATGAGGTCGAAGTATATACCTGTCGCCCATTTGCCGTTGGCCGATATATACATCACCTGATACTCCCTTGGAGTTCTCAACACCAGTGTTCCTTTCTCCGCCATCATGCTCATCGCTGTTCCCACCAGGCAGAGTGCTAATAATAGTCGTTTCATTTATCTTGTTTTATATTTTTTTCTTCTCTTCTCTTCTGTTCTGTTATCTTATATGTCGTCCATTTGCTCGTTCTTCCGAGCCCGCGCCGTCGTGCCTCCTCGTGCGTCCGCGTGCTTCCTCTTGTATCCACCCCCGGATGGGTTCCCCCTCCCTAATGGGGAGGGGGCTAGGGGGTGAGGCTCTTTCTTCCTTTTATAATTACAATCCCCTTGTATCCTCTCTGTACCTTCTGTCCCGCAAGGTTATAAATGCCATCGCTATCGCCATCGCTATCGCTAATCTCTCTTATCCTTGTCGCCTGATCAAAGTCCACCGTCAGTGGCTCTGCTATAGAGTATGCTCTGTTGTAGTTCATATAGTTGTCGAGTGTTGCGTACTGCACTAAGTACTCGCACACCTTGCCTGCTCCTTGGTATTCATCCTTGAACAGCCACTCAACGAAATCCCCAAATTCTGTCACCACAACATGCTCCTCATCGAACAGTCCGATGCCCTGTGCTATCATCTCTCCATCGCGATAGATGTTGAATGCCGATACTCCCGCCATTGTCTCCTCTGATGGCTTCACACTGATGGTAAGTCCTTCGAGTGTGTTCGCCTTCACCTCTGCTGTTGGCGCATAGATGCTCTTTGCTGGCATCATATATCGCTTCACTGTTGCCACCTCGGTCCATCGTGCGTTGAGCGAGTTGTACTCGCTGTACACACCATTCACTATATTCTCATCATTCGGATCGTTGGCATATTTCGTCTGCGAGAGAGTCTTCGTGTTGCCCAGCGCACCACTGCTCTTGTATTTCGTCTGCTTCACAATCTCTGTATCGAGACGTCCCTCACCGTCGTAAGTAAACGAAACCGTATATTTATACTTCGCATCCTCCTCTTCGGCATCGTATGAATATTCCGCCAGTCGTCCGTTCTCATCGTATGTGCACGCACGCACCGGTACATTATCTTCACTTGTCACAGTTATCGTCTCCGGCTTCTCCTCCGAAGAGTACTCCCATCTCGCGTAGCTCTCCAGCACCAGCCCGCTTCCGCTCTCGTCATGTCCATATCTCAAGGGCGTGTTACGCCCGCTCCCTCCCCCTTCGGGGGTTGGGGGGCTGTATGTGCTCGAGCGCACCACCTTATCCCCCTTATCCACAAACCACTTCCTCACCTCGGTCCTTGTTCCGTCTATCCATGTGCGCTCTTCCTCCACGCAGATGCGTGTGTCGCTCACCACCGGCATGTAGTCCTTTGGGTTGAGTGTCACATACTCCGAGTTCGCCTTGCCGTAAGGATATACCGCCTGCACCATCAGTGTCACAGCCTCTCTGAGTCCCTTGAGTTTCCATGTCAGTGTCATGCCCTTCGCTGGGTCCTCACTGTTGTCGGCAATGCTATATCCCTTTATTATCACGTTATATTTTTGTATGCCGTAAGCCTCTGCATCCTCTGCCGCATCCCATGCCACGGTGAGGTTGTAATCTCCGTATTTATCCTTCTCTGCCACCACACCACGGATATTCCCTGGTGCAGGCAACCATTTGTTCAGATCCACCCCAACGGCATTCGATATGTTCCAGTCGGTGGTGGTGTCTGTTGTAGGGTTCTCATCGTTAGCCTGCACATACTGCACTACCATCTCATGATGACCGTTCTTGTATGCTCCCGATGTCCATGTCACTGTCTTCCCGTCAGCCGACAGCATACCCTTTGCTCTTGCCTGTGCCACGGTCACTATATCCACCACAACACCATTATCCAATATCTTCAGTGCCGCACGGTCGCCATCTTCCATTGCCTGCTCTGGCAGTGTTGTCACCACAGTGATGATGTTCGTCTCGTTGTCATGGGTTACAGCAATCTCAGGTGCATATCGTGCGTGATCATATCGTGTATATTCGCTTATGAGGTATGTAGGGTCGTCATACCATTTCCCATCGGTGTAATAGTTCTGCGAGTGCTGTTCTATGCGCTCCACACCAGGTGCAGTGCCAGTCTGTTTGATGTATTGTGTGCGTCGGTAGCTCTCCTCCACACCACCATCGTTCACATATTTCTTCTCATAGAGCGTCAGGAATCCGTCATCATCGTAGGTCCAGTAGTATGAGTTCCCCACGAGTTTCATACGATGCCAGTTGTTGTAGTGCTTCTCGCTGATTTTCCTTCCAGCCTCGTCGTAGGCAATCTCTCCCACATAGATATACGAATCCCATCTACCGGTGTTGTCGATCTTTGTCGGTTTGTTGGTGAATCCCGGCAGGAAGTCCGAGTATTCCGTCACCTCCGATTCAGCCCATTCGCCGGTGAAGTGTGTGTAGTTATATCGAGTCTTCTTGATGCAGTTGTCCTGCTCGTCGTAGGTATATTCTATCCTCTGGTAGTACTGTGTCTCCTCTGCTATGAGGTTTCCGCGGCTGTCATATTCATAGCGGGTAGTATCCTCGGCAGCATGGAATCCCATATCCTCACCGTCGAAGATGCCATACTGCTGTGAACTCGACTCCACCTTCTGTCCC
>JAUNIK010000156.1:0-2184 GCA_030523505.1 Prevotellaceae bacterium
CAGGTTATCAATGATATTCGGTTAAACACAGGGTTTTACTAGTGAGCCAAAATTTTTAAGGACATGGCTGTTGTTGCTATGTCTAGCCCTCAGCACGGGAGTGACCTGGGGTGAGGAGTATGTAGTTGAGTCCTTTCCTACTAAAGGGTTGAATCAGAATGGAGGAGAGATGTCTCTTGAAAATATTACATGGAGTTATTCTAAAGCAACTTATTTGGCTGGTGGAAATGCATTGCAAATAGGTTCCAAGAACAATCCCCAAACTACTGCATGGACTATTAGTACTCCGGTTTCAAATTTTGGCGTAGACAAAAGAATTACAGCTGTTTCTATAGATGCGTGGACAACTTCGGCAACAGCCACATATGATATTTCTGTTGGTGGGGTTTCTTTGTCATCGGGAAACCTAACAACCACTAGCGCAACCTATAAGACCTCTGAAATCAGTGCAACTACTGGTGATATTGTCATTACACTAACCGGGTCTGGTAGTTCTAAAGCTATATACCTCGATAAAATTTGTGTCACTTATACAGAGTCTGGAAATGTTATAGAGCCGACTAAATATTTAATAAATCTTGATAAAAATATTATAGGCGGTTCTATTTCTGCGAATAAGGAAACTGCAGAAGAAGGTGCAACAGTTCTTTTGACCGCAACACCGGATAATGGCTATGAGTTTAACTCATGGAATGTAACAAACGCGTCAACTGAGGAGAAAATTGCAGTTACAAACAACGAATTCACTATGCCTGCTACTGATGTGAAAGTAAGTGCGACATTTAATACTATTCCAACATATACTGTTAGCTTCTCTGTAAATGGTATTATTAATCCTTCACAGAATGTTGTGGGAAAAAAAGGAACTAATATAACTTTCCCTGCAATTCCTTCTTTTGAAGATGTTGTATTCAGGGGATGGACAAAGACTGCAATTGATGGCACTCAGGAGAATGCACCTGATATGGTTGATACAAGTGCAGAAGTAATTGGCACAGAGAATGTAACTTACTATGCGGTCTTTGCAACTGCGGTTACAGGAAGCGAGCCAACTGCATATACTGCTGGTTCTATTGGTAATTACGTCCTTGCTATATACAGTGATAGTAAGTGGTATGCACTGCCTACCAATCCAACCATTAGTTCTGGAAAAATAACAGGCGTAGAAATCCCTGTTTCAACCAGTTCGTCGTCTATAAATTATGTAACAGCATCTAATGCCAGCGGTTATACTTGGACTATAGCAGATGCTACAAATGGTCAAACTATATCAGATGGTATAAAATATATTTATCATTCGAATGGTGGTGCCTCTGGAACAAACTTGGCCTATGGTAATTCTACTTCTTATACTTGGAAGATTGAGTCAGAAACAAATGGACTGACATTTAAGGGTATGAGTGGATCTACAGTGAATTCACGTGGTATGCTTGCAAGCGGAACAACATTTGGAGGATATGCTTTGAGCAATGAAGATGCCTCGGGATATAATCGTATTCATGTTCTTCCTATCGGAGGCGGAGTAACCTATTCTGACTACTGCACAACGGTTTCTGCAAAGGCTACTGCTACTCTTGAAATATCAGATAAGGCAGTTTCACTTGGTTACAATGAAACTAAGGATGTGACTATTAGCATAAGTGAACAAGAATATGATGGAACATTGACAGTCGCATCATCAAATGAAAGTGTTGCTACAGTAACATATAGTGGCACAACAGCAACTATCAAATATGAAGGTGAGGGTGAGGCTTATATCAGTGTAACAGCTCCTTCTACAGCTAATTATTACGCAATCAATGCTCCTCAGGCTATTAAGGTAACAGCAACAGACGACCGCCAGGATGCAACAGTTACAATAGATCCTGCGACAATTTCTGTAGATAATGGCGCAAGTGCTGAATTTACAGTTACTACTGCTTATGATGGTACAATTACAGCTACTTCTGATAAACCAACCGTTGCTACTGTTTCTTATGCAAATGGTAAGGTAACTGTTGAGGGTAAGTCGGTAGGTACTGCTACACTTACAATTTCTGGCGAAGGCAATGCTACTTACAAGCCATTCTCTAATACATTTGTCATTACAGTAAACAAGGTTGTACCTGTTGGTATTAAGAATCTTCGCACACAGATTATTTCTACAGATAGAAATTCCCAGAGTAACTATGAGGTTAAGCTTGT
>JAUNIK010000156.1:2194-6563 GCA_030523505.1 Prevotellaceae bacterium
CAGGTACTGCAACTCCAACAATCTACCTTGAAGATGCAGAAGCCGGTATTGCAATTTATGCAAAGAATACAAGTCTTGCAGTAGGTGATAAACTTAATGGTATTGTCGGTGGTAAGGGTTATGTATATAACGGCCTTACAGAACTTACTTCTATTACCGGCTTCGAAAAGACAACTGGTGCAGAGGTGCCTTGTACAGAGGTTACTCTTGCTCTGCTCGCAGAAGATGGTATGGATGCATGGGAGTCTCGTCGAGTTATCGTTAAGGATCTTACTATCACATCTGCAATGAACAATCGCAATGCAACAGTTGAGCAGAATGGGATATCCTTTACTATTCGCGAAGGCGCAAGTGGATGTACAGGTGAGAAACTTTCTTCAGCTGAAAATGGAATTGCTTCTGTTGTTGGCTATTTCCAAGACTATAATTCAACAACCCAGCTCAACGTTTGGTCAGAAGATGACATCGATCTCACAGAGAAGGTTGACGCTCAGGTTGTCTTTGATGTAGAAGAAGGTGCAGGCACAAACGAGAGTCCATTGGCTTACACTATTGGCGAGGATAACACATTCCCAACAGCTGTTGTTAAGGATAGTGAAGGTAATGTGATTGATGGTGCAACTGTGACTTATAGCACAACAAATGGTTCGTACATCAGTGTTGATGCAGAGACTGGTGTAGTAACTCTTAAGAAGTATGCTTCCAAGAGCAACAATGTACATGTGACTGCAACTTTTGCAGGTAATGCTGAATACAAGAGTGCTACTGCTGATTATTATCTTACTATTGCCAAGGGTACTCCTGTTATTAACTTCTCCGAGTCTACTGTGTCGGTAGCGCTTGATGGTACAGCTGGTCAGGCTGCTACTGTTGATACAGAAAAATATGGAAACCTTGCTGTAACATATACATCAAGCAATCCTGATGTAGCAAGCTTCGCAGATGCTAACAATGCCACATTGACTCTCAATGCAGAAGGTACAACAACAATTTCTGCTAAGACTGTTAGCAATGATGCTTGGAACCAGAGCGACAAAGTAACTTATACTCTTACTGTAACTGCTCCTACAGCAGGTTACGCTTTCGTCACTCTCAATGCATGTGGTAATGATGTAGAAGGTGGTGCAACAGAATTGAAGGTTGTGAAGGGTCGCACAGTTACACTCCCTGTAGCTACGACTATCAAGGATGAGTATACTTTCTACGGTTGGACTTCTACAGGAGAGGTTGCAAAAACTTCTACGGCTCCTGCACTTGTTGACAACAACTATGTTGTAAATTCTGATGTAACTCTCTATCCAGTATTCTCATTTGGAGAAAGCGATGGTGAACCTCGAACTGATATAGGGTGGGTTCTAAAGGGACTTAATGAACTAAACCTCAGTGAGTCTGTTGTTATTGTTTCAACAAGCGGTTCTGTTTCTAAGATTCTGTCCGGAGATCAGTCAACAGCGTCATACTTCACAGGACGCGATGCAACTATTGAAAATGGAGTGATTACCTCTGATGTGTCAAGTACATATGAATGGACAATGGGAGAGTACGATGGAAATTATGATTTCACAAGCAATAATAACAGTGGTTACCTCTTTAATATGGGGTGCTCATATAGCTCTTACGAACGTTGGGCATTGAGTGCAAACGGTGAAAATACCTATAGTATGGAGAGCCTTGGCGGTAGCCCTTATAACAATTCTGGTAGCTATGTGTATTTGGACAACAATACATGGAGAATGACTGCTGATGCTAGTCAGAGTAAGATTCAGTTCTTCCAGATAGATGAGTATCCAGTTCAAGGTGCAACAACTACTTATTATGTAAGTTGGATAACTGTTGCAATTCCTCTCAATGCTGCTTGTAATGATGGCGAATATGTATATGCTACATTCTGTTCTTCAAAACCTTTCTATGTGCCTGAAGATGTTGTTGTTGCAGAAGTAGGCATTGTTGATAATAAACTTTTTGTTGAAGAGTATACCACAGGTGATATCGTTCCTGCTAATACCGGTGTAATGATTTCTGCTACAGATGGTGGAACCTATTATGCTGAGGTCGCTGATACAGAAATGGCAGAACTTGCTGAATCTGTTCTTGGCGATGACAACTGCCTCCGTCCTTCGGGTGATGGTGGTATCACTGCTGGGACTATGGGTAGTAAAGATTCGAACTGTGAGTACTTCCGTCTGACAATGCACAAAGGCACTCAGATTGGCTTCTGGTGGGGGGCTGAGAATGGAGCTGCATTTGATGTTGTTGCAAATAAGGCTTATCTTGTCATACCGAAAGAACAGGCAGCTAAGATGAATGGCTTCTGGATAGATGGTGAGACTAACGGCATCAGCAGTGTTAACGATGATATTGACGGCAATGAAACTTATTACAACATTGCTGGCCAGCGTGTAAATGCTAGCCATAAGGGCATCGTGATTGTTAACGGACGTAAGTATATCAATAAATAAAAGTTTGAGAATTATGGAAAAGAAAATATATAAAGCCCCAATGTCACGTGTCATCTTACTTGATGCGGAGGAATTCCTTCAGGCCTTTGATCCTGGTTCTAAAGTCGGTGTCAGAGATGGAAATATATTGGGACGTGAATTTGATATGGAAGACGTAACCTACTCCAAGGGTGGTTCCTGGGAAATGGAGTGGTAAGAGGCCGGAGGCAATACTTCAACATTTCTTTCTTCGCTGTGCTACGAAAGCGGCAAAGCCGAGCGCAACATTTAAATATTTCAATAATGTAGAAGTGGTTGGAGTTTGACCTTTGGGCTGATATATAAAAATTACAGCAGTTGCGGGCTTTGGGGCGTGCGACTGCTGTAATTGTTTTATGAGGACAGGTTTATCTGGGGGAATAAAACCGTAAAATACCATCCCAGACATGAGTGTCGTGAAAAATAAATCCTTATAAATTCTTGTATTCCCGGCGAAAATTGTAAATTTGCAGTTGCAACCCTAACTGTTACTAAAATATGAAATTGAAATCCCTCCAAATCGGCCTACTGGCTGTTCTGGCAGTGAGCCTCTCCCTCTGTTCGTGCAGAAGCAACAATCCTCGTGAACAACTCAAAGAACAGATTGCTGGCGACACCCTCTTCGCTATTGTCGATTCAATGGCTCACGAAGTGGTGAAGGGGGGCTTCAATGCTGGTGACGGCTATGGAGAGGTGTGGATACGCGACTATAACACCTTCATCGAACTGGCAATGGATGTAATGCCCGACAGTCTCATACAGGACAACCTCCTCACATTCTTCCGTTTTCAGGGCGAGACGGGCGACATCGTGGATGGTTTCATCGATGCCAAGAACGCCAAAGATACTCCTGGAGGTTATGCCTACCGCCGTACTCCGCTCGAACCGCGATATGCTGCCCACAAGAACACTGTCGAGACTGATCAGGAGTCATCGCTCGTGCAAGCCGTGTGGCGATATGTCAACAAGAGTGGCAACAAAGCCTTCCTCCAGCAGGAGGTATGTGGCAAGACCGTCATAACCCGTCTGGAATGGGCTCTCGACTATCTCACCCGTGAGCGATGGAGCGATAAATACGGACTCCTCTGGGGTGCCACCACTGCCGACTGGGGTGATGTGCAGCCAGAACATCCTTGGGGCGTGGCACTCGACGAGAACTCCCATCTCTGTGCCGACATCTACGACAATGCCTTCTTCGTCATTGCCATCAACCATCTCCTCGATCTTGGTGGTGATGCCATCGACAGCAACCGCTGGACAGCCCTGCGCGATGAGGTGAAAGCCAACATCAGGAAACATCTCTGGGACAGCACCCGCCAAAAGTTCCGTCCGCATGTATATCTCGCTGAGTCGCCTTTCGACCCATCGCTCGACGAAGATGCTATCTTCTTCCATGGAGGTACTGCCGTCGCTATCGAGGCAGGACTGCTCACCGATGAGGAGATACGTCAGCAGAACGATGCCATGCTGGCTAATGTCAAGGCGTCAGGAGCTCCAACCATCGGACTCACCCTCTTTCCACCATATCCTGAGGGCACCTTCCAGAACAAGGGGATGTATCCTTACGGCTATCAGAACGGAGGAGACTGGACATGGTTTGGAGCAAGGATGATAGTGCAACTGGCCCGTCATGGCATGCTTCGCGAGGCCTACGATGAACTCCGTCCGATGCTCCAGCGTGTTGTCGACAACCACGGATTCTATGAGTGGTATTCCGTCGATGGTAAACCGATGGGCTCAGGCACATTCCGTGGAGAAGCCGGTGTCCTACACACGGCCATCGAAACCCTCCGCACGTCGTAATACAAGTTTCGTATGTTAATTGTTTCGGATAATGACATAATTAATGGCTCACTAGTAAAACCCTGTGTTTAACCGAATATCATTGATAA
>JAUNIK010000157.1 GCA_030523505.1 Prevotellaceae bacterium
ACCAGCGACCAGATGGCTCGTTTGTTCGATCTGAAGGACGATGGTTATTTCTATACTCGTCTGGCTAATCCTACCAACGATGCAGTGGCAAAGAAGATCAACGCTTTGGAAGGTGGCGTCGGTTGTGTGCTGACTTCATCAGGACAGGCTGCTAACTTCTATGCTGTCTTCAATATCTGTCAGGCTGGTGATCATTTCATCACCACTAACGCTATCTATGGCGGTACATTCAACCTCTTCGGTACTACAATGAAGAAACTCGGCATTGAGTGTACCTATGTTGATCCTGACTGGGACGACGAGAAGATTGAGGCTTGCTTCAAGGAGAACACAAAGTGTTTCTTCGGTGAGACAATCTCTAACCCTGGTGGCAATGTGTTCGATATTGAGCGCTTTGCAAAGATGGCCCACAAGCATGGTGTGCCTCTCATCGTTGACAACACTTTCGCCACACCAATCAACTGTCGTCCTTTTGAGTGGGGATGCGATATCGTAACCCATTCCACAACAAAGTATATGGACGGTCATGCTACTCAGGTTGGTGGCGCTGTTGTTGATAGCGGTAACTTCGATTGGGATAAGTATGCTGAGAAGTTCCCTGGCCTTACAACTCCAGATGAGTCATATCACGGACTCACCTACACCAAGGCGTTCGGCAAGGGTGCTTACACCACAAAGCTCGTTTCTCAGTTGATGCGCGACCTTGGTTCTATTCCTGCACCACAGAACTCATTCCTCTTGAACCTTGGTCTTGAGACTCTCGCTCTGCGTATGAAGCAGCATTGCGCAAATGCTCAGGCTGTGGCAGAATGGCTCGAGAAGAATGAGAAGGTAGGATGGGTGAACTATTGCGGTCTTCCAGGCAACAAATACTACGACCTTGGTCAGAAGTATCTGCCAAACGGCTCTTGCGGTGTTATTGCCTTCGGCTTGAAGGGCACTCGCGAGGAGGCTATCAAGTTCATGGATAATCTCGACTTCATCTCGATTGTTACCCATGTTGCTGATGCCCGTACATGTGTGCTCCATCCAGCGAGCCATACTCACCGTCAGCTCTCTGAGGACCAGTTGCGTGAGGCTGGCGTTGCACCAGACCTTGTACGTCTCTCAGTAGGTATTGAGAATGTGGAAGATATCATTGCCGACCTTGAGCAGGCAATGGCAAAGATGTAATTGTAAATAAAGCTGATTTCAAAAAGATGAAAACACTTTCAAACGATATCCTCTCCATTGCTATAAAGGAGCATGGAGCAGAGTTGGCGAGCATCCGCAAGGGTGACCGTGAGTATCTGTGGCAGGCACATCCAGAATATTGGAGCCGTCATTCACCGGTGTTGTTCCCTATCGTAGGAGCTCTCTGGAATGGCGACTACTACACCCACGGCGAGACATTCCGCATGGGGCAGCACGGCTTTGCCCGCGATATGGACTTTGAGTTTATTATCGGCAGCGAGACCGAGGCGTGGTTCATGCTCGAATCCAACCAGCAGACAAAGGCGAAGTTCCCTTATGATTTCCGCCTTACAATCGGTTATAAGCTCCACGACAATGTCATCGATGTTATCTGGAAGGTGAAGAACACTGGCATCGAGACAATGAGTTTCCAGATTGGTGCTCATCCTGCATTCCACTGGCCATTGTTCAGCAATGAGACAATAGCTGAGGGTGTGGCTGCTATGGATGCTCGATTGGCGGAAGACAATAAGCGTGGTTATTTCCTTCTGTCGCCAAAGGCTGAGAAAATGACATCGTCGGTAATAGCGGAAGCTGGTTGTGTTGATGCCGAGAAGACAATGGAAGTGGAGTTGGAGGATGGCTATCTTGCCCTCGACACTAATTCTTTCGATATTGATACTTTCATCTTCGAGAACGGACAGGTTGATGGTGTCACACTCTGTGACCAGGAAAAGAAGCCATACCTCACGCTAAAGTTCGATGCTCCTGTCGTTGGTCTTTGGTCGCCTCCAGGCAAGAACGCTCCGTTCGTATGTATAGAACCATGGTTCGGCCGTACTGACTCTGTGGGCTACACCAGTTATTTCGAAGACCGTAAGTGGATGCAAGAGATTGGCATCGGTCGTGAGTTCGTGGCATCTTACCAGATTGTTATTGAATAGTGATGTATTATATAGAAAACGAACCTCGGGAAGCTCGCTATGCCCGTGAACTCATTCTCCAGGAGTATGGTGATATCGAGTTTGAAGAGGAAGGGCATATCTATACTCTCCATGGTCAGGTGATAGAGACAACTATCTCTGGCCTTGGACATCGTTTTGAGCAGCGTCCTTTCAATGCAGAGGAGGCTGCTGCAAGATATGCTTTGAAGAACGGCAAGACGCCAGAGTATTGGATTGCCCAGTGGGAGGCTAATTCCGAGCGTGCAACGACTCTCGGAACGAAAGTTCATGAATATGGAGAATCGTTGGCATACATTCTCAATGGTCTTTCTCCGGATATGATCCTCGAAAGTGCCCGTGGACAGTATGATGAGGCTTCACGATATATCAAACCTCTTCATGATAAGGAAAAGGCGGCAGCACAGTTTCTTGGTAAACTGCCTGACAACTACCACCTTGTACTGAATGAGGCGCGTGTGTACTCTGGCAAGAACCCTGATCCTGCAATGAATATCTCGGAACTGATATGCGGCACTTTCGATATGCTCTACTGGGATGATGGTAAGGGTGATCCTGCGAAGGCCGGATATGTGCTGTTGGACTATAAGACAAATAAGAGTCTTACGAGTGACTACAACCGTCGAAACAGTTACTGCTTGGCTGCACCTTTTGGCGATTTATACGAGGAAAGCTTGGGTATCTATACTATTCAGTTGTCGGCCTACCAGATGTTGCTGGAGGATATCGGTATAAAGATAAAGAACCGAATTCTTGTGTGGCTTAAAGATGATGGAAACTGTCAACTCGTGGCTGTACCGGATGTTTCTGCTCGATTGAGGAAAATTTTGTAGATAAAGTTTGGTTGGTATTCAAAAAATAACTATCTTTGCATCGTTATTCAAACAATATCACAGACTATCCATAAACTGAAAATATGAGTGGCTTTATAAACAGCATAAAAACTGCATACAAGCGTCATAAGGTTCGCAACATCCTCGAGAAATGGAAAAAGCATCATTCTGTTGTCGATGGTAATGCGCTGTCTCATCATTTCGACATGAGTGATATCTACGTGGACCTTTATTGGTATGCTAACATTGGTGGAACTAAGCGCGAGGTGCATTACTCACGTCATTCGTTTGACAACTTCGCTGACTATCTCGAGCGTCAGGAGCATGATCGTGTGCCAGATGCATATCGAGCTTTTGTAGCCGAAAGAAAAGCAAAGTAATCTACATTATATATCATACAGAAAGCCTGCCGTCACCGGTAGGCTTTTTGTATGGCATAAAAAAACCGCCGGTCTCTGAGAGACCAGCGGTATACTGTGAATTTAAGTTCGCGCTTAAATTACTCTGCTACAGTTGTGTCAGCAGCTACAGTATCAGCAGCAACTGTATCAACAACTACAGTGTCAGTATCCTGTGCAGGAGCCTGCTCTGTCTTGTTACCACAAGAAGCGAAAGAGATTGCTGCGATAGCAACGAACATCAAAACTAATTTCTTCATTTTTTTAAGCTTTTTAAATCAGTAAAACAATCAATTGTTATTTAAAACCGATGCAAAGGTACTACTTTTTTTTATTCCACAATACTTTTTTTATGATTTTTTTTTGCTTTGTAGTGTAACTTTTTTGAAAGCAACTGAAAATCAGTGAGTTGTGAATGTTTAAAATGTGTTAATGAAACGGCTGATTGATAAAAATCAACACTTTTTGTCTCTTTTGTGTCCGAACACACTCTTAGCTACTAACCATATGATGGCCAAGGCTACAAGTGCAACGATACCTAAGACGATGTAATGGCTGTACTGCTCAACTTTCTCGTTCAGTTCCTCGCGTGGCACAAAAGAGTAGAGCCACCAACCGAGGGTTGCAAGGATGCAGTTCCATACTCCGGCACCCAGAGTGGTGTAGAGCAGAAACTTCCCGAAGTGCATCTTTGCCAGTCCGGCAGGAATGGAGATGAGATGGCGAATACCTGGGATGAGTCGTCCGGTGATTGTTGCCGCTACACCGTGACTGTCGAAGTATCTCTCGGCTTTCTCTACCTTTTCCTGATTCAAGAGGCAGAGCTTGCCCCATTTGCTGTTGGCAAACTTATATATTATTGGTCGGCCAAGGAAATATCCGGCGAGGTAGTTGATGGTGGCACCGCAGTCGGCACCGATGGTAGCCATCAGAATCACCATCAGGACATTCATCTGTCCGTCGGCGGCGTTATAGGCAGCAGGGGCTACTACAAGTTCTGACGGAACTGGAATGACGGTGCTTTCAAGCAACATCAGAAACCAGATGACAGGGTAGGTGAGTTGATCGAGAAGTGAAAGTATATAATCCATTATTTATATAATATGTACGTACGCGCGAGGAGGCCATTCAGCCCCCTCATCTGCGTTTTCGTATTCGTATTCGTTTTCGTTAATTTCTCCCCATATAGGGGGAGATGCCGAAGGCAGAGAGGGTCTGTTTACTTCCCTTTACTGTCTTTCAAACCGACGGTTGAGTTGAATACTGGGTGCTCTGGTGTTGAGTCTGGGTCAACATTGAAGTAGCCGGTACGCTGGAACTGCAGGTAAGAGAGGGCAGGGAGCTCTGCTGCGAACTTCTCAACATAAGCGTTCTTGTTGATGTTCAGCGAGTTTGGATTGAGGAATGGACGCATAGCGTCGATGCCACGAACACCATTCTCCTTCTCGTACTGCTTGATAGCATCGCGAGGATTCTCGCATGTCCAGAGGCACTCGTAGTTGCGAACCTCTGCTGGAACACAGTGAGCGCATGACACCCAGTGGATAGTACCCTTCACCTTGCGGTTTGCACCTTCTGTGCCGGCAAGTGAATTCTCATCGTATGTGCAGTAGATTTCCTCAACCTCGCCAGTCTCTTCGTTAGCCTTGAAACCAGTACAGTCAACGATGTAAGCACCCTTCAGGCGTGTCTCCTTGCCAGGATACATACGGAAGAACTTCTTGTCAGGCTCAGCCTTGAAGTCCTCGCGCTCAATCCACAACTCGCGAGAGAACTCGATGGTGTGGGTGTTGCCCTCTGTGATAACGTTGCCCTCGGCATCCTTCAACTCTGGGTTGTTGATCACCTCAAGGTTCTCAACCTTTCCCTCAGGGTAGTTGGTGATGATAACCTTCACTGGGTTCAGCACAGCCGATACACGGGTAGCACGCTCATTGAGGTCGGCACGTGCGGCAGCCTCCATCAACTTGATGTCGTTGAGAGCATCGAAGGTGGTGTAACCGATAGAATCGATGAAACGGAGGATTGACTCTGGTGAGTAGCCACGACGACGGATACCGCAGATTGTTGGCATTCGTGGGTCGTCCCAGCCGTTCACAACACCTTCCTTGGTAAGGATGAGGAGGTTACGCTTCGACATAAGGGTATAGTTCAGGTTCAGCTTGTTGAACTCGAACTGGTGTGGACGGTTGTCCTGGATATCGCCATGTGGGTGACCTTCAACAACCTTGCCAGTCTCAGCAGCCCATTCCTTGATCCATGTAACGAACAAGTCGTAGAGATCGCGGTGAGGCACGAACTCGAGAGTACAGATAGAGTGGGTCACGCCCTCGAGATAGTCGCTCTGACCGTGGGTGAAGTCATACATTGGATATGCGTTCCAAGTGTTGCCTGTACGCCAGTGAGGCATGTTGAGCACACGGTACATGATAGGATCGCGGAAATGCATGTTTGGCGAAGCCATATCGATCTTGGCACGGAGAATCATCTTTCCTGGTTCTACATTGCCCGAGTTCATCTGTTCGAAGAGTGCGAGGCTCTCCTCAACAGGGCGGTCGCGATATGGAGAGTTTGTGCCAGGCTGTGTTGGAGTACCCTTCTGCTCAGCAATCTGCTCAGAAGTCTGCTCGTCAACATACGCACGGCCGTTCTTGATGCACCATACGGCGAAATCCCAGAGGTCTTGGAAATAGTCTGATGCGTAAACCAACTTGCCCCACTTGAAGCCGAGCCACTCGATGTCGTGCTTGATAGCCTCTACATACTCTGTGTCTTCCTTCTGAGGGTTAGTGTCATCCATACGGAGGTTGCACACCCCGCCGAACTTCTCTGCCACACCGAAGTCCATAGCGATAGCTTTCGCATGACCGATATGGAGGTAGCCGTTAGGCTCTGGTGGGAAACGTGTCTGCAGGCGACCGCCGTTCTTGCCCTCAGCGAGGTCGTTGGCGATGATCTGCTCAATGAAGTTCAGACTCTTTTTCTCTTCAACAATGTTTTCTACGATGTTTGTCATATTCTTGATGATTTTATTTTCTGCAAAATTACAAAAATAAACCGAGAATCAAGATTAATATCTTGAAATCTTTGTAAAACTTGTACTACCTTATTCCTCGCTCGTTCAGGGCACTTGAATATTTCGGGTCACCAGTAAATCCCCGTGTTTGAATTATTGAGTAAACATGTGTG
>JAUNIK010000158.1:0-5372 GCA_030523505.1 Prevotellaceae bacterium
GTTGGATTAGAGCAACAGCCTTCTAAGCTGTGGGTCTTGGGTTCGAACCCCAACCGGATCACAAAAAGGAAGCCTTCTTGGGCTTCTTTTTTTGTATCCGGCTGGCGGTGAGAACCCAACGGTTCGCCGAGCGCAGCGAGTCTTCGAAGGAGCGTTGCATGTCAGCATAGCTGGATGCAACATGAAAGCGACCGAGAAAACCCCAACCGAACCCAACGGTTCGTAATCGAAGCGCAGCGCCGCTTTCGTAGCTTTGCGGAGAAAGAACCCCAACCGGATCTTTGTTAAACCGCAACTACAACGGCATTATACTTAGGGCATTTTAACAGCGCACTATGGTCTTATGGTTCATAGCTGTTTATGAAAGCGGTGGAATGAGAGGCAATTTGCGCGCAAATTCATCGTCAAAACGGTGGAATGAGGAGGTCATTCCATTGGTTTCACAAACTCATTCCATTGGTTTCATGTTGTCATTCCATAGAAATGATGAAAAGACACCTATTAAAGAGCATAAAAGAACATAAAAAATCCCCAAAGGCAAGGCCCTCGGGGAGATTGTATTTCAATGCGGAAGTGTCTGGAGATTATTTGAGATTCTTCTGCACTTCTGGGTTCTCAGCAGTCTTCTGCACTGGTGATGCTGGGTTATGCTGGAACTTTACCTGACGAACTGCACCTGAGAGATCATCCCACTCCAACTCGATAGTTGCATCTTTGTCGCACTCTGAGCGAGGGAAAATACGGAATGCTGAATAGCCATCAGTTGTGTTGAGTGAAATATCGTTGTGTGCATTGTGATAGAGACGGAACTTGTTAGGATGCTCTGCATCGCTTACATCAACAAGATTGATTGAGTGGGTGATACCACCTCTGCCGAAAAATGCACCGAAATGGATTGTCATATAGCCATCTTCTGCTACAGTTGTCCAGTCGTCGTAGATTACAACGGCATCCGAACCATACTCCTTTGCATTGTCGGCACCCTTGTTCTCTGCAAGATCCTTGGTGAGCATGTCGCTCAAAAGTGTAAGATTCACTTCCTTGTATGCAGAAGAAGACTGGTTTTCTGCTTCATAAAAACGCACGAATACGCGTGTTTCCTTTTCAAAAGGACACTTTGTGACATTCACTGGACGAAGGGTTGTGTTCTTCCAGGAATTGCTGTAGCCACTGCGAGGTATTCTGCAGGAGTGTCCTTGCTGTCAGTGCTACATGAAACGAGAGTTGCGCCAAGACTAATGGCGAGTACGAAAACAAATAATTTAAAAAGTTTGTTCATAATTTAATGAGTTATTTTGTGATTTTTTCTGGTGCAAAGTTAGGCAAATAAAACATAACCGCCAAGGATTTGGCTGTGCAAAAGTGGCTCAAAAGGTAAATACTTGACGTTTTTTACGATATGACAAGTAATTATGCTCACTTTTTCTCGTTTATGCCCAACGCAGCATGCCACAATGAGTAACGAGCCTCAGGATTGAGCTTTTCGAGATGAGCAAAGACATCGGTCATGGATTGCCTTCGTGTTTCCTGTTCGTAAGGGCAAAGAGTCTTCTGCTTCTCAAAACCGACTTCCTGTGCATAATCCTTTATCCATGATTCGTGAACAAGACAAAGCGGACGGATTACGGATAGGTTGTAGTGCTCCATCTGCATCATCGGTTGCATAGTAGAGGCATTGCCCTCAAAGGTGATATTCATAAGATAGGTCACGAGAATATCGTCCATGTGATGGCCCAACGCTATTTTGTTGAATCCATTCTGCTCGGCAAACTGAAACAGAGTCTTTCTGCGATTCCACGCACACAGAAAGCACTTGGTCTTTCTCAGGTCGGTACTTTCGTCAAAACTGCTATGCAGAATGTGCAGACGTACTCCTACCCTTCCGCAAAATGATGCCAGATAACTACGGTCGGTTTCGTAGGGGATGTTATCCATTATGACATGCGCAGCCTCTACTTGAATCTGCGGCTTGTAGATTTTTGCCTGCGCAGCCAGCAATTCAAGCAGCATCAACGAATCCTTACCGCCACTCAAGGCAACAAGAATTTTGTCGCCATCAGCCAGCAAGGAATAGTCGGCACAGCCCTTGCGGAAAAACTTATGTATTTTATGAATCAACAAAAGAGAAAGTCCCCCTCTCCGGCTCCCCCACTGGGGAGGATTTGGAAGTTAGTTTATATTATACGAAACACTTTAGAATGAATATGTTAGACCGAACGAGGTGTATTCTTTCAACTGGAAATAACCGAGTTTCTCGTCTTTGCGACTGATGCTTGAATCATCGAAGCGTGGATATACATAAACACTCGCTGTGAGAATCTTGGATATCTTCAGGTTGAGGGTGTTCTCCCACTGAAGGTCCATTCTGTGATATGTGGTATAGCCGTAGAGACGGGTTCGCCAGTTGACATTCTCAGAGAACTTCCAGTTGAAATCCACCTGGAAGGCAGAACCGTAGTCGAACTTCGAGTGCTTACCCTCGTCAATACCATTGCGAGTGGCAAGAGCAAGGCGGTCAACATATTTATAGTCACATGAAAGAGGAGCCAAATGGACAGTACCAGTGAGGCGCTTTTTGAACCATGACATGTTATAGTCCATACCGAGAGAGACATTGATATTCAGCGGACTCATGAAATCGGAATTGACAGTATGGCTGTTCGACGCAAAGGTACGCATGAACTGGGTGTTTGCCACAACCTGCAGAGTGTAATACCATTTCTTAGTTGCCTGAATACCAAGCTTTCCTGTGTAGCGGAAGAGGTCGGATGAGGTCTTTACGCTATGCACAGTGTCACTCTTGTTGGTCATAAAACCAAGGTGCATCTCGAGTTTATTCTCAAACTTCACCTTCTGCTTGTTGTTATAGTCAGCCCAAAGGGTAACACGCGAAAGAGCCGAATAGTTGCTTTCGTCTCCCTGATACCACTTGGCAGAATAGTAGTTCTGCATCATTTGCAGGAAGAACTCACCACGCAACGACCAGAAATTAGGTTTCTTGATCATCAAGTCAATCTTATCGACATTGATTTCCTCGGCCTTCGGCACATTATATACTTCATAAGCAGGATTAAGCGCCACCACCTTTTCATCCTTCTTCTTGTTCTCGGCCTTCGGTGTTCTTATTTGCATCTTTCCTCTCACAAACTCCGGATGATTGATATAGATGTTCATCAGGGCATTGTCAACAAGTAACTGGTTGTCGGTTGTCAATGCATCGTCCTCTTCAAGCGAGAAATGGCGATGAGCAAGGTCGTTGTAGAAAGTAATAGGAGTGAAGAGGCGCGAATAGCGATTTAACGGTTCGCCCCACTGATGATTCAATCGGCTGTTCTCCTTTTCGAGAGAGTCGATGCGATGTTTGTAGATATTGATTGAATCGAGATAATTGTCGAGTATGGTACGCGCCGGAGGGTCAATAATATCTATCAATCCTTCACTTTGATTATTCTGTGAATAACCAAACAACGACGTCAAAAGCAGTATAAATGTAGTCAGATGTCTCATAATCTTGGCTTTTATAGAGTTTCTGACTGCAAAGTTAGTAATAATATTGGTAACTTTTTGCCTATTTGGGATTTTTTTAGTAATTTTGCATTTCATAGTGCATATTGCGCTAAATTTATAATTTAGAAACAAAGTAAAAATAAATAAGAAATGGACAAGAACACGATTACAGGATTTATCCTGATTGCTATTGTTCTGTTCGGCTACACCTGGTGGTCAACACCATCGGCTGAGCAGATTGCAGAACAGGCACGTCAAGACTCTATCGCACAGGTGGAGTATGCTAAAGCTGAGAAACTAAAACGTCAAAAAGCAGATGCTGCAAAGAAAGCCAACGAGATGGCAGCTCTCGACAGCACCGCACTCTTCCACAGTGCTCTCAACGGCACAGCACAGAAGGTGGTGCTCAAGAACGACAAACTGGAACTGACACTCAACAGCAAGGGTGCTACAGTTGAGAAGGCAGTTGTGAAAGGCTACAAGGACCGCAACGACAATCCTGATGCAACACTCTTCGATGAGAAAGTACAGTCGCTGAACTATATTCTCTCAACAAAAGAGCAGAACATCGAGACACAGGATTTGTTCTTTACTGTATCAGAGTCAACCGACTCGACAGTTACATTCACAGCCGAGGCTGCTCCTGGCAAGACCATCGAGTTGGCTTATCAGTTGGGTAAGGACTACCTGCTCCACATGCAGATGCGTGTGAACGGCATGGCAGGAATGTTCCCTGCCGGCACCTCAACAATGCATGTGAACTGGAAGGACAAGGCTATCCAGCAGGAGAAGGGCTTCACTTTCGAGAACCGCTACTCTACTCTCACATACCACACAACCGATGGCGACACAGACAAGTTGAGCGAGACATCGGAGAAGGTTGACGAGGAGATTGACAAGGCTATCGACTGGGTGGCATTCAAGAGCCAGTTCTTCTCATCAGTGATGATTGCAAAGAGCGATTTCGCTGCAAACTCAAAGATGACTTCAATACCAGAGAAGAAAGGTACTGGTTATCTGAAGCAGTACGAGGCAAAGATGGAGACACCTCTCGATCCTAAGGGCGTTGAGGCTTCGGAGTTCGAATTCTACTATGGTCCAAACGATTTCCACATCCTGAAAGGCATTGAGAAGCAGAGCACTTTCGGCAAGGACCTCGACATGACGCGCCTTGTTTACCTCGGATGGTGGATATTCCGTTTCATCAACCGTTGGCTCATGTATCCTCTCTTCGAGGGTCTTGCAGCATTGGCTATCCCAATGGGTATCGTACTTATCCTGATTACACTCATCCTTAAGGTTATCACATATCCAATGGTGAAGAAGAGTTATATGTCTTCAGCAAAGATGCGTGTGCTCAAACCAAAACTCGAGGAGGCAACAAAGCAATATAACGACCCTGATCAGGCTATGCAGAAGCAGCAGGCAATGATGCAGGAATATGCTAAATATGGTGTTTCGCCAATGGCTGGCTGTCTGCCAATGCTTATCCAGATGCCTATCTGGCTCGCAATGTTCAACTTTGTGCCAAATGCAATCCAGCTCCGCGGCCAGTCGTTCCTTTGGATGGACGACCTCTCTACTTACGATCCAATCATTGAGTGGGGCAAGAACATCTGGGTTATCGGTGACCATATCTCTCTTACTTGTATCCTCTTCTGCGTAGGCAACCTGCTCTACTCATGGATGTCAATGCGTCAGCAGAAGGATCAGATGGTTGGTCAGCAGGCTGAGCAGATGAAGATGATGCAGTGGATGATGATGTTGATGCCACTCATGTTCTTCTTCATCTTCAACGACTATTCATCAGGTCTTAACTTCTACTACTTCATCTCATTGTTCTTCTCAGCAGCAATCATGTGGGG
>JAUNIK010000158.1:5382-6530 GCA_030523505.1 Prevotellaceae bacterium
GACTCCGCCGTTTCACTAACGATGAGAAACTCCTTGCAAAGCTCGAGGCTAAATATCAGGAGAACAAAAACAGCGGCAAAAAACTCTCTGGTCTTGCTGGTCGTCTGCAGGCTATGCAGGAGGAACAGCAGCGTATGGAACAGATGCGTCGCGAACTCGAGGCTAAGAGAAAAGGACTCGGTAAGTAATACTAAGGAATAAAATGAAGAAACTATTATTTATTGCCGCATTGTTTATGGCAACAGCAAATATGGATGCCCAGAATGCGCCGGTCATCGGTAAGAGCAACATACAACTTGCTTCCGACCGTATGACTCCAGAGGCTCTTTGGGCTATGGGACGAATCTCGGACTATCAGGTATCACCTGACGGTCAGAGCGTAGTCTATCAGGTGGGTTACTACAGCGTTGAGCAGAACAAGAGCCATCATGTGCTCTATACAATGAATATCGACGGTTCCAACCAGCAGCTCCTCACCACTTCGGCAAAGAGCGAAACCGATGCATCATGGATTGACGGTGGCAAGAAGATCGCTTTCCTGTCTGGTGGTCAGCTCTGGACAATGAATGCTGACGGTACCGACCGCAAGCAGATTAGCCGTTTGGAGCGCGATATCGAAGGCTACTCTTTCTCGCCTGACGAGAAGCATGTGCTCACTATTGAGTCACTCCCATTCACTGGTAGCATTGAAGCAAAGCCTGCCGACCTGCCAAAGACAACAGGTCGCGTAGTCAACGACCTCAACTATCGTCATTGGGACCACTATGTTGAGAGCATCACTCACCCATTCGTATATAATATCTCTCCCCTCGGGGAGTTGGAGGGGGCTGGTATTGACATTCTCGAAGGCGAGCCATACGAGTGTCCGCTGGCTCCTTTCGGTGGTATCGAACAGCTTGCGTGGAGCCCTGATTCAAAGACTATCGCTTACACTTCACGCAAGAAGACCGGTGTTGCTTATGCAATCTCTACCGATTCTGATATCTTTATATATAATATAGGTACGCGTGAGACAAAGAACCTCTGCAAGCCGGAGGGTTATGTAGAACCGGCTATCGACCCAACAAAGTCGATGGCAAACCAGCCTATCAACCACATGCCGGAGGATTGCAATGTGGGTTACGACACAAATCCAAAGTTCTCGCCTG
>JAUNIK010000159.1 GCA_030523505.1 Prevotellaceae bacterium
TGAGGGCTGGACGGTCAGGGGTTTCGTTGAGCCAGAAGTTGCCATTGTCGAGGAGCTGCAGACGGTTGGTGTTGTACCAGATGCACTCGTACTCGCCGTCCTCCTTGCCGTCGTCACGACCAACACCGATGTAGTCGTAGCCTGGGAGACCTGCCTTGAGGTCGAGGACTTGCTGATGGAGCACTTCCTGTGTGCCGAAGGCATCAGGCTGTTCGAAGTTTATCTGTCCGCAGATGACGCCGACACGCTGGTTCCAGCCGTTGCCGTTCTCTACATCGCCGTTGTCGGAGTTGTTACGGATGTTGTATGTGCCCACGAAGAGGTTTTGGGCTGAGAGGGAGAGGGAAACGAAAACGAAGACAAGAAGAAAGGCCCCTCTCCAGCTCCCCCGAGGGGAAGAGTTTAATAGAATGTTTTTTAGATTGAGTGACATAATGATATATTTTTTTTAGAGGATACTAGAGGATTTAAGAGGATACAAGAGGAAGCAAGAGGACACCACTTGCCCCGAAGGGTGAACAACGATGACTAAGCATTTCAACGCCCTCGCCCTAGCGAAGCGGTACGGGAGAGGGAAGAGCGCGAAGCGCGAGGGGAGTGGGTCCTATTTCTTATACTTCCTTGGGTGGGTAGGCTCTTTGTCTTTTGTCTCGAGGGGCTCGGAGTTGATGTTCAGAGTGGCATCGGGCTTGTAGCCTTCAAAGACAGAGAACTCCATTTCTGGAAGCTCGTAATCGTCGAGGGTGAATGGTATTCCCTTGTCGGGATGATACACACTGACCTCGACGGTGCCGACGCCCTGGGCGAGCATGCCGAGTTCCTTGGCGGCTCGATAGCTCAAATCGATGACACGACCACGGCTGTATGGACCACGGTCGTTGACTTTCACGATGACCTCACGCCCGTTGCCGAGATGTTTCACCTTGAGCAGGGTGCCGAAAGGATAACTGCGATGGGCACAGGTGAGGCTGTCGGTATGTATGCGTTCACCGCTGGCGGTGCGGCGTCCGTGGAATTTCTTGGAATAATATGAGGCTTTGCCCTGCTGGGTAGTAGGGTGTTTGGCTGTCTGTGCAGTGGTGGTGATACTGCATAGAAGGGCGATTATTATGATGAGAATTCTATGCCTCAAACGGTTTTTAGTTATTTGTTCGCCTACAAAAGTAATAATTATTGTCATTAAATGAAAATTTTTTAAAGAATATTTGTATATTTGCATGTAATTTTACCATTATGGAAGATATAAGATGGAACCATCATGACATTCGCGATGTGTCGTTCATGAACCTCATGACACGACGCATTTATAATGTCCTTATCATTGCTAACCCGTATGATGCCTTCATGCTTGAGGACGACGGACGTATTGAGGAGAAGATCTTCAACGAGTATATGGAACTCGGATTGCGTTATCCACCATCGTTCATCAAGGTGTCAACGCCTGAGGAGGCTTCGCGAATACTGGAATCAAACCAGATAGACTTGGCGATATGTATGCCGGGTAATGCCGACAACGATGCTTTCTCGGTGGCTCGGGTGGTGAAGAAAGACTATCCGGAACTGCCGTGCGTGGTGCTCACACCGTTCTCGCATGGTATCACCCGTCGTATGCAGGACGAGGACTTGTCGATTTTCGACTATGTGTTCTGCTGGTTGGGCAACACCAACCTCATCCTGTCGATAATAAAACTCATTGAGGACAGGATGAACCTCGAACACGATATTCAGGAGGCTGGTGTGCAGATGATTCTCCTCGTGGAGGATAGCATCCGTTTCTATTCGTCGATATTGCCAAACCTATATAGTTTCCTCCTGTTGCAGAGTAAGCGCTTCTCGACTGAGGCGCTGAACCGTCATGCGGCTACTCTCCGTATGCGAGGCAGACCGAAGGTGGTGCTTGCCCGTAACTACGAGGAGGCGCGACTTATCTACGACCGCTATCACGACAATGTGCTTGGCGTTATCTCCGATGCCCGTTTCCCGCTGATCAGTGGTGGAGACAAGGATGCTGAGGGTGGACTGAAACTGTTGCGCGACATCCGTCGCAGGGATGAGTATGTGCCGCTCATCATGGAGAGTGCTGAGTCGGAGAACCGTCCGAAAGCCGAGGCTGAGGGCTTCCACTTCGTTGACAAGAACTCAAAGAAGTTGAGTCTCGACCTGCGTCATCTGCTCGAGGATCACATGGGCTTCGGCGATTTCATCTTCCGTAATCCGGAAACCAAAGAGGAGGTGTTCCGTGTGAGTTCGTTGAAGGAGTTGCAGGACAACATCTTTACTATACCGCGCGAGTCGTTGCTGTTTCATATCTCGCGCAACCACATGAGTCGCTGGCTGTCGGCACGAGCCCTGTTTCCAATCTCGCGCTTCCTGAAGAAGATTACATGGCACGAGTTGCAGGATGTTGACGCCCACCGACAGATCATCTTTGATGCCATCGTGCAATACCGTAGGTTGAAGAACCTCGGTGTTGTGGCTGTGTTCGATAGAATGAAGTTCGACCGCTATGCCCACTTCGCCCGTATCGGTGAAGGATCGTTGGGAGGAAAGGGTAGAGGTCTGGCATTCCTCGATAATATCATCAAGACTCACCCGGAGTTCAACCAATATGATAATGTGTCGGTGCAGATTCCGAAGACGGTGGTGCTGTGTACCGATATCTTTGATGAGTTCATGGAGCGTAACGGCTTGTATCATATAGCCCTCTCGGATGCGAGCAACGATGAGATTCTCGCTGCGTTCCTCAAAGCCAGTCTGCCGGATTCACTCTACGATGACTTCCTTACATTCATCGAAGCAACAAAGGCTCCGCTTGCCATCCGTTCGTCGTCGCTCCTCGAAGACGCTCACTATCAGCCTTTCGCAGGAGTGTATAACACATATATGATACCTTACCTTGAAAACCGCGAGGCGATGATTCGAATGCTCTCGTGTGCCATCAAGGGTGTCTATGCCTCGGTGTATTATTCTGATTCGAAGGCGTATATGACTGCCACATCGAATGTGATTGACCAGGAGAAGATGGCTGTGATAATACAGCAGGTGGTGGGGCATAGTTACGTTAGCGATGGCGATAGCGATGGCAGGAACCGTGGTAGTAGGTTCTATCCGACGATGTCGGGTGTGCTGAGGTCGCTGAACTTCTATCCTATCGGCGATGAGAAAGCCGAGGAGGGTATAGCATCACTGGCGTTAGGTCTTGGTAAATATATCGTTGACGGTGGACAGACACTCCGCGTGTCGCCTTACCATCCAAAGCAGGTGCTGCAGATGAGTGAGATGGAGATAGCGCTGCGCGAGACACAGACGCATTTCTATGCCCTCGACATGAATATGGTGGGCGAGGACTTCAAGGTGGATGATGGCTTCAACATAAAGCGATTCCGCGTGAAGGAAGCGTATGCCGACGGTGCACTGAACGGTATCGCATCGACCTTCGACCCATACGACCAGATGATATACGACGGACTGTACGAGAACGGCAGAAAGATAATCTCGTTTGCAGGAGTGTTGCAGCAGAATGTCATTCCTCTGCCGGAGATTATGCAGATGGCGATGAAATACGGTTCGGACAGTATGCGCCGTCCGGTGGAGATAGAGATGGCAGGAAACATCGAGAAGGATGGCAGGGGCGAGATATATCTGCTTCAGATACGACCTATCGTTGACTCAAAGCAGCAACTCGACATCGACCTGAATACCATCCCTGACGAGGAGTGTCTGCTCCGCACAAACTCTTCGCTCGGTCATGGCGTGATAGAGGATATCTCGGATGTGGTGTATGTGAAGGTGGGTGACGACTTCTCGGCAAGCAACAACCCTACGATAGCATCGCAGATGGAGACAATGAACCGCCGTCTTCTTGATGAAGGTACAGGGTATGTGCTTGTCGGTCCTGGTCGTTGGGGTTCGAGCGACCCATGGCTCGGAATACCAGTGAAGTGGCCACATATCAGTGGAGCACGACTCATCTGTGAGGTGGCACTGCCGGGATATCATGTTGATCCGAGTCAGGGCACACACTTCTTCCAGAACCTCACCTCGCTGGGCGTGGGATATTTCACTATCGACAAGAACAAGGGATTCTTCCGTCAGGATATCCTCGATGCACTGCCGGCAGTGGAAGAGACTGAGTTCCTGCGCCATGTACGACTGCCAAAGCCAGTGAGAATATTGATGGACGGAATGAAGCAGTTGGGATTAATGGAGACCCCCACCACCCCATAAAGGGGCACCTCCCCCGTGATGGGGAGGGAAGCCTCACCCCCAACCCCTCTCCCACGAGGAGAGGGGAGTGAAATGCTTTGTTCTCGTCAGCGTTAATTTGTCATTCTGTCATTTTGTCTAAAAATGGGCCTTTCTTATTGAAGTATTGAATGATATGATCTGTATCGATTGTGGAACGGAATATGAGGGCAGTTTCTGCCCGAAGTGCGGACAACCGGCGAAGACGGGCCGCATAACAGTGAAGGACACGCTGCATAGCGTGTTCACATCTTTTCTTGTTGGTGACAATAAGTTCATCAACACCTGCTGGCAACTTATCATACACCCGGGAGTGATGGTGAGAAACTATCTCTATGGACGAAGGTCGAAGTTGATGGCACCAGTACCTCTGTTGGTGAGGATGGTGGCTGTGTATCTGCTGGTGAAGTTCCTGTTAGATATACCATCGGGTGAGACGCATTTCATAAGTGATGATATTCGGGGCAATATCCATTCGGACTCATTGCTGATGTTCTGTGGTTTCATGGAACATGTACTAAAAAATAATGTGCTCTTCGCATTGATGAGTGCAGCACTGTTTGTGTTGCCGTTCTATCTGTTGTATAAGAAGAAAACAATAGAACACCCAGGAGGTAAGTCGTTGTCGCTCAACACGGCAGAACATTTCTATACACTCGTGTATGTGGGTTGTATGTATATGATGCTCTCGTTTGTGTTGTTGCCATTCCACGGACCGGAACACATGGGGATAAAGAGTGTTGCTGATTTTGTAAGACTGATGTTCCCAGTGATAGTGTATCATCAGTTGTATAGAGTAGGCTGGTGGGCAAGTTTCTGGCGTTGCATCGTGGCATGGATTATGGTGATAGTGGCATTGATAGTCTTTGTGCTGCTGACCTTCGGTCTGTTCTATGGATTTGATGCAGTGAAATAAAGAAGTGATATACAATTAGGCATAAATAATTTTACCGCGAATTACGCGAATTTCACGAAATAAAAATATGTGAACTATATTGAAAAAAATGGTAGGGATAATAATAATTAGTGTAATTCGCGAAATTCGTGGTAAAAAAACAACTCTGTGCCAAAAGGTATATCGTTACCTAAAATAAAGCCCCCTCGAAGGGGGGCTTGGGGATTGCAGGGTTTATTTGAATCTTGCGGCCTGTTCTTTTGCGAACTCGGCGTCTTCGAAATAATCGATACGCATTGCCTTGCGGACATCAGCGAGAGTCTTCTGACCAACAGCACGGGCTGCCTCTGTGCCACGCTTAAGGATATCGACAACAGCAGGGATGTTCTTCTCCAACTCAGCACGACGCTGACGCATTGGTTCGAGACGGTCGTTGAGAACATTGAGGAGGAACTTCTTGCAGGTACCATCACCAAGACCACCACGACAGTAGTGAGCCTTCATCTCATCGAGGTTCTTATAGTCAGGAAGGAACTTCGCAAAGTCCTCGTCGGTAGCAAACGCATCGAGATATGTGAACACCGCATTGCCTTCGAGATGTCCCGGAGAGTCGATGGTGAGGTGCTCAGGGTCGGTGAACATCGAGTTGACCTTCTTCTTCAACTCCTTTGCAGAGTCAGAGAGGTAGATACAGTTGCCGAGCGACTTCGACATCTTTGCCTTTCCGTCGGTTCCAGGGAGACGGCAGCAAGTCTGGTTCTCAGGAAGGAGAACCTGGCACTCGTTGAGCACAGGACCATAGATGTTGTTGAAGCGACGTACAATCTCGTTTGTGAGCTCGATCATTGGTTTCTGGTCCTCACCAGCAGGAACGGTTGTTCCGTGGAAGAGGGTGATATCGGCAGCCTGTGAGATAGGGTAGCAGAAGAAACCGGTAGGGATGCTCTCGCCACTGAAGCCACGCATCTCGATTTCTGTCTTTACTGTAGGGTTACGCTGAACGCGAGCCACAGACACGAGGTTCATATAATAGAATGCCAACTCGGTGAGTTCAGGTACAGCCGACTGTACGAAGATGTTGCACTTCTCAGGATCGAGGCCGGCAGCGAGATAGTCGAGAGCCACCTCGATGACATTCTGACGAATCTTTTCAGGATTGTCGGCATTGTCGGTGAGAGCCTGAGCGTCGGCAATCATAATGAAAATCTTGTCGAACTCACCAGAGTTCTGGAGTTCAACACGACGGCGAAGCGAACCCACATAGTGGCCGATATGAAGTTTGCCTGTTGGGCGGTCGCCGGTAAGAATTACTTTTTCCATTGTTGTTATTTCGTTTTGATTTTATTCCAATTGAACTGCAAAGGTAGTGCAAATTG
>JAUNIK010000160.1 GCA_030523505.1 Prevotellaceae bacterium
CGTAATTCTCAACAGCAACATAAAACAATCTGTTATTCATTGTAAAGTATACTCCTCCATCAGACATATAGATGTCTCTGGCAAAAGGGCATTCTACACCAATACACTGGTATCCCGGTACATCAGGCGCAGAAACAAAGTAAGTGGTAGGATAGTTTGGCTGATTGCTATAAAGATAGACAGAAATAGGGTTTGTATCCATCACTACATCAGGGTTTGATATAGATTGAGAGTAGATAGAAAGCGAAAATAGAAATAGAAGAAATGATATAAGATTTTTTTTCATAACGAGTTTGTTTTAATAGTTTCGTAAATATAAGGAGAGGGCCACAAATGCCCTCTCCCTTATTATATAATGTAAATTTACTTTACTTACTCCAGTCTTCCTGAGTCTTACGGATGTAAGTCTGGTAGCGGCGCTTAGCTGCTTCCTTACAAGCATCGTACAACTGCTGTGCCTCTGTTGGAGCAGCCTTCTTCAATGAGAGGAAGCGAACCTCACCCTCGAGGAATGCCTGGAAGTTATCCCAATTAGGCTCCTTAGAGTCGAGTGTGAATGGATTCTTGCCTTCCTCAGCGAGTGCAGGGTTGAGACGCCACAAGTGCCAGTAACCGCACTCAACAGCCTTAGCCTCCTCAGCCTGAGACTTACCCATGCCGCCCTTAGCCTTAAGACCGTGGTTGATACATGGAGCGTAGCCGATGATGATTGATGGTCCGTGCCAAGCCTCTGCCTCCTTGAATGCCTTCAAACACTGAGCCTGGTCAGCACCCATAGCAACCTGAGCAACATATACATTGCCGTAGGTAGCCTGCATCAAACCGAGATCCTTCTTGCCTACACGCTTACCGTTAGCAGCGAACTGAGCAATAGCACCGATAGGAGTAGCCTTAGAAGCCTGACCACCAGTGTTAGAGTAAACCTCTGTATCGATAACGAAGATGTTTACATCCTCACCAGAACCGATAACATGGTCGAGACCGCCGTAACCGATATCGTAAGAAGCACCGTCACCACCGATAATCCACTGTGAACGCTTAACGAGATAGTGGTCGAGCTCAGCGAGCTTAGCGCACTTCTCACAACCAGCTTCCTTGCCAGCAGCGATGAGTGGCTTCAGCTTAGCAGCAGCTACCTTTGATGCATCAGCATCGTCCTGAGCAGCAATCCACTCCTCAGCAGCAGCCTTGAACTCAGCAGGAGTCTCAGCGTCAGCGATCATCTCTGTGAGAGTCTCTGTGATACGCTTCTTCATCTTCTTTGTTGCGATTACCATACCAAGACCGAACTCGCAGAAGTCCTCGAACAATGAGTTAGCCCAAGCTGGACCCTGACCCTTAGCGTTCTTTGTATATGGTGTTGAAGGGATAGAACCAGAGTAGATTGATGAACAACCAGTAGCGTTTGCAACGATCTCACGGTCACCGAAGAGCTGAGAGATGAGCTTAACGTATGGAGTCTCACCGCAACCTGAACAAGCGCCTGAGAACTCGAAGAGTGGAGTAGCGAACTGTGAGTTCTTTGGAGACTGCTTGATGTCAACGAGATCCTGCTTAGAAGCAACATTCTTAACGCAGTAGTTCCAGTTCTTAGCCTCCTGAGCAGCAGCTGCTGAAGAATCATCGTAAGGAACCATCTTGAGAGCCTTAGCCATAACGGTCTTACCATTCTCATCCTTCATTGGCTTGCCATCCTCGCCCTTAACGGCGCCACCGGCACAAACGTCAACACAGTTACCGCAACCGAGACAGTCCTTAACACCAACCTGCATTACGAAGTGCATGCCCTTCATAGCAGCTGGAGCCTTCATCTCGAGAGTCTCGCCTTCGAAACCAGCCTTCTCCTCGTCTGTGAGAACGAATGGACGGATACAAGCGTGAGGACAAACGAATGAACACTTGTTACACTGTGAACATACAGATGCATCCCATACTGGAACGAAACCTGCTACACCACGCTTCTCATAAGCAGCAGTACCCTGCTCCCATGTACCGTCCTCGATACCCTTGTAAGCAGATACAGGGAGGTCAGCACCGTTCTGAGCATTGATAACGCGAACGAGGTTGTTGATGTATGCTGGATCGTCGTTTACTGCAGCTGGATCCTCTGGGAGGTTAGCCCATGCAGGGTCAACAGCGAGAGTCTTGTACTCACCACCACGATCAACAGCAGCATAGTTCATGTTTACAACATCCTCACCCTTCTTGCCGTAAGACTTAACGATAGCCTTCTTCATCTGCTCTACAGCGAGATCAACAGGGATAACCTCTGTGATACGGAAGAATGCAGACTGGAGGATAGTGTTGGTACGGTTACCAAGACCAATCTCCTGAGCAATCTTTGTAGCGTTGATATAGTAAACAGTGATGTTCTTCTCAGCGAAGTACTTCTTAACCTTGTTAGGGATGAAGTTTACGAGTTCCTCACCATCGAAGATAGTGTTGAGGAGGAACTGACCGTTTGGACGGAGACCACGGATAACATCGTACATGTGGAGGTAAGCCTGAACGTGACATGCTACGAAGTTAGGAGTCTTGATCTGATATGTTGAACGGATTGGATCATCACCGAAACGGAGGTGTGAACAAGTGAAACCACCTGACTTCTTTGAGTCGTAAGAGAAGTAAGCCTGGCAGTACTTGTTGGTGTTGTCACCGATGATCTTAACTGAGTTCTTGTTAGCACCAACAGTACCATCTGCACCAAGACCGAAGAACTTAGCCTCGAATGTGCTTGCACCACCGAGTGCCATCTCCTCCTTTACAGGGAGTGAACGGAATGTGAGGTCATCCTCGATACCGATAGTGAAGTGATCCTTTGGCTGTGGGAGAGCAAGGTTCTCATAAACACCGATGATCATTGCTGGTGTTGTGTCGCAAGAACCGAGACCATAACGACCACCAACGATAAGTGGAGCGTTCTCCTGGCCATAGAATGCGTCCTTAACATCAAGGAGAAGTGGCTCGCCGTTAGAACCTGGCTCCTTTGTACGGTCGAGAACAGCGATACGCTTAACTGTCTTTGGAACAGCTGCGAGGAGATGCTCTACTGAGAATGGACGATAGAGGTGTACTGATACCATACCAACCTTCTCGCCGTTAGCGTTCATGTAGTCGATAGCCTCGCGTGCAGCCTCAGTAGCAGAACCCATGAGGATGATTACGCGGTCAGCATCTTCTGCACCATAGTATGAGAAGAGCTTATACTCACGACCTGTACGCTCTGAGATTGCAGCCATGTACTTCTCTACGATGCCAGGAACAGCGTCATAGTAGCGGTTGCAAGACTCGCGGTGAGCGAAGAATGTCTCTGGGTTCTCAGCCATACCCTTAGCCTGTGGATGCTCTGGAGAGAGTGCGCGTGAACGGAACTCCTTGATAGCCTCCATGTCAACAAGGTCGCGTACATCGTCTTCCTCGATGAGCTCTACCTTCTGGTACTCATGAGATGTACGGAAACCGTCGAAGAAGTTGATGAATGGAACACGAGCCTCGATAGCTGCAAGGTGTGCAACTGCAGAGAGGTCCATTACTTCCTGTACAGAACCCTCAGCCAACATAGCGAAACCAGTCTGGCGGCAAGCCATGACATCACCGTGATCACCGAAGATACAGAGTGAGTGAGAAGCTACAGTACGAGCACTTACGTGGAATACTGATGGGAGCAACTCACCGGCAATCTTGTACATGTTAGGAATCATGAGCAACAAACCCTGCGAAGCAGTGAAGGTTGTTGTCAGAGCACCTGCCTGGAGGGAACCGTGAACAGCACCAGCTGCACCACCCTCAGACTGCATTTCCTGAACCATAACTGTGTCGCCGAAAAGGTTCTTACGACCCTGAGCGGCCCACTCGTCAACGTGCTCAGCCATTGGAGACGATGGAGTGATAGGATAGATAGCTGCTACCTCAGAGAACATGTAAGCAACATGTCCGGCACAGGTGTTACCATCCCAAGTCACAAATTTTCTTTCTTTTGCCATAATTAAAAAGTTAATAATGTTATGTATAACGTTAATGTTTCTTTTTATCCTTGTTGGATTGATTTCAAATATTTAATAGAGGAATCCGAGCAACCATAATGGTATCTTATTGTCGGAACCGGTTTCTGTATTATACCTTGCGTAAAGGCAATCGCTCTGGTATCTCAGCTTCGCTTCGCTCTTCGCATCAATAATCCTGAACTGTTTCTTGCCGTCTACGATGTAATAGTTGTCCTTGCCTTTCTGGTTCACAGTGTGGTCTTTCCACAAAGAGTTGACAAAGAATGTCTCCATTGCTTCCTGTACTGTTGCCTGAATAGGATAGATGGCGAACAGGAGATTTGGATTGTGCATCATCACCTTTGCTGGTTTCTTTGGGAAATCCTCATTGACAGGATAAATGATGTTGATAAGTCTTGCATCGGCCATGAACTTTATATAGTTCATTACTGTGGCACGGCTGGTTTCCAGTTCTTGAGCGAGGGTTGACACATTCGGAGCCTTAGGGCCGTTTACCGCCAACTTGTAAAAGAGTTGCTTAATCTTGGAGAGATACTTCAACTCAATCTGTTTGATGAGAAGGATGTCAACCTCAGTCATCATGTTCATGGTTTTCAGCAGGTTCTCCGAGAAATTGCGCTGTTCAAGGAAGAACGGGTAGAAACCATGATGTATGTAATCCTCGAAATAATTCAGCGGATTGACATGTGTAAGGATGCTCTTCGCTATGCGCTCATGGTTGCTTATTATCTCCTCGAGGGAGTAAGCAGGGAAATTATTTCCCGACATAAGGTTAACATATTCACGGAATGAAAAACCACGCAGGTTGTAACTCTTTACAATACCGCCAATCTCCGCATTCTCTTCTTTCAGTCGCATGACGCTTGAACCTGTGAATACAATCTGAAGAGTAGGGTAGAGATCATAGCATCGACGGAGCTCTGCACTCCAGTCAGGCTGTTTGAATACCTGGTCGATAAGGAGGCATTTTCCGCCACGCGCTACAAACTCCCCTGCAAAACCAACGAATCCACGGTCCTGGAAGTAGAAATTGTTCATGTTGATGTAGAGGCAGCGACGATCGCGGGCACCATAGTGCTCCTTCGCGAACTGTAGCAGGAAAGTTGTCTTTCCTACGCCGCGTGTTCCTTTGATACCAATAAGGCGATCGTTCCAGTTTATCTCGTCCATGAGAAGACGGCGAACTGGAGCGGTACAGCGTTCTACCAAATTGGCATGAGTCTCAAAAAAAGCCTCCATCTTGTGGTTTACTCAAAAGTGTGATAATTATCTAACGGGAATGGCCCGCACTTAGTACTATAGTAATGCAAAGTTAACAATTAATTTTCAATTTGCAAAGCAAACATTACATTTATTCTGTAGTTTTTTGTATTTTTGCAGTGAAATAGACTATAAACGGCTCTATAGCCACATTAAACAAAGTTTAAAGCACTATGGTTTTGCATATTTACAACCCTGAACATGATATCGCTCTTGGTAAAAATACTGTCTTTTTTACACCACCAAAGGCTGCCCGCATCACCCGAGACGCTTTCTGCCATCGACCAGCTCTTTGGGCTGAAGATGGTGACTGGGTACTTGTTGACTATATAGAACTGGCAGAAAGAAACCTAAAAGAGGATGGCCGCATACATGCAGATGTTCGGTTTGTGACAAAAGCAGACCTCGCAAGACTCAAAGCGGAAGATATGCCGGAAAAGGTTGAGTCTTGGGGATGGGACAGATTCCTTGTTGCTCAGCTCATAAGATGCAATCCTTTGTTTGCCCCACTGATGCCTTCTGAGGAATATCTGGATCGTATAAGGATGTTCAGTTCGCGCCAGTTTGTGGCGGAAGTTCTTTTGCCGAAAATCCTAGCAACGGATGAAATACTAATCGGTGAGATGACGGTTTGCCGCGATGAAGAGGAGATATACGCTGAATTGCAGAAAAACAACGGTTGCATCGTGGCCAAGTCACCTTGGAGCTGCAGCGGAAGGGGTGTGCGATTCCTCAACAATTCGCTGACTCAGAGTGAGTTGGGGTGGATTCGTAACACCTTGATTGAACAGGGGGGGGTGCTCGTGGAACCTCAGTATGATAAAGTTCTTGACTTCGCTATGGAGTTCTACGCAAATGGCACAGATGTGGAATACCGCGGATTGAATATCTTTGAGACTCGCAGTGGTGCATATCTTGGTAATGTAGAAGGTAGTAAAGACGAGAAACTGGCACTTCTTGGTAGCTATGTCCCGCTTGATGTTATAGAGCGGTTGAAAAGCAATATCATAAGTATAACCACCGATGTATTCTGCAATGCATATGAAGGACCGTTTGGTATTGATATGATGGTTGTGAGGGGGGACGAAAACGAATACGAAAACGAAAATAGCAAATCAACAATAAGGATTCATCCTTGTGTGGAGATGAACCTCCGTAGGACTATGGGGCAGATATGAGGTTTTAATATAATTATAAAAAATAGGTAGCTGATGATTTCTCATTGCTACCTATTAT
>JAUNIK010000161.1 GCA_030523505.1 Prevotellaceae bacterium
TCACATACCGCATCAACTGAGCGGAAATTGTACCAAGTTATTTTTTAACGATTACCTAACTAAATCAATAATACACTGATTTGTGTACAAAGTTAGCACATTTTTTGCGATTAACGATGGAATGAAAGATTTTTTTTGTAAATTTGCAAAGTTTTATAGAATATAAATACAGTAGTTTCGGAAGTTAGGAGAAGTTATCGCTTCGCTGGGAAGTTAAGGGGAGTTAAGGGACGAATGTTTCTACCATACAAACCTTTACCGCGAGAATAACTATTGTCATTTAACTTCCCTAGCGAGTGGAGCGAGCGATAACTTCCCATAACTCCCTTTAACTCCTAGGTTTCGAGACTTCGAAACATTAACAAGACTGAGTGAAAGTAGCAATAGTAAAATATAATGCAGGCAATATATATTCGGTAGTCAATGCCCTTCGTCGTTTGGGTGTTGAACCGATGCTGACGGACAAGGCTGAAGAAATCATGTCGGCAGAGCGTGTCATCTTCCCCGGTCAGGGTGAGGCGAGCAACGCGATGGCATACCTCCGTGAGCACAGACTCGACGAGGTAATCCGTTCTCTGAAGCAGCCTGTCCTCGGTATCTGCATCGGTCAGCAGTTGCTCTGTCAGCACTCGGAAGAGGGCGACACCGACTGTATCGGAGTATTCCCGCTCGATGTGAAGCGTTTTAATCCGGAAAGACACGAGGATAAAGTGCCGCAGATGGGTTGGAACTCGATACACGACCTGAAGTCGCCGCTCTTCAAGGGCATCAACGAGAACGACTTCATCTACAATGTCCATAGCTTCTATGTTCCGCAGAGCGAGTTTACCATTGCTACCTGCGATTACATACTACCCTACTCCGCTGCCCTGAACAAGGACAATTTCTACACTTGTCAGTTTCATCCAGAGAAGAGTGGGGAAGTAGGACAGCAAATAATACAAAACTTTCTCGAGACCCTCCCCCATCCCCTCCCGTAAAGGGCGGGGAGAATGAAAGTTACCAAGTAATTCGTAAATCAAAAATCACAAATCGTAAATGATTGAGCTTATACCAGCAATAGATATCATCGGTGGCAAATGTGTTCGCCTCACCAAAGGCGACTACGAGCAGAAGACCACCTATAACGACGATCCGGTGGCGCAGGCGAAGGAGTTCGAGTCGTTGGGATTCAAACGACTGCATATCGTTGACCTCGACGGAGCGAAGTCGAAGCATGTCGTCAACATCGACATTCTGCGTCGCATAACGGAAGAGACATCGCTGACGATGGATTTCGGTGGAGGTATCAAGAGCGAAGAGGACATAGAGAAAGTCTTCAATGCTGGTGCTGCGATGGTGACCATCGGCAGCATAGCCGTAACCCAGCCGGAGTTGTTTCTCGCATGGCTCAGTAAATATGGTCCAGAGAAGATCATCCTCGGTGCTGACGTAAGAAACGGTAAGGTAAGCATCAACGGATGGAAGGAAGATTCGACCGAGGATCTGCTGCCATTCCTTCACAAATATATCGACGCAGGGGTGAAGAATGTGCTCTGCACCGAGATATCAAAAGACGGTACGCTGAGCGGTCCCGCGATAGATCTGTATAAAGAAGTGATGCGAGAATATCCAGAATTGCATCTTATTGCCTCAGGAGGCGTTTCATCAAACGATGATATTACCGCCCTCCATGAAGCCGGCATTCCTGCCGTAGTCTTTGGGAAATCCTTCTATGAAGGAAAAATCGATATCAACAAATTGGAATTATAAATACTAGCCGTATGTTAGCAAAACGAATAATTCCTTGTCTGGATGTCAAGAACGGTGAGACCGTCAAGGGCACCAACTTCGTCAACCTACGTTCGGCGGGCGATCCTGTGGAACTGGGAAAGGCTTACAGCGATGCTGGAGCCGACGAACTGTGCTTCCTCGATATCACCGCCTCTTTCGAGGGCAGAAAGACTTTCACGGATATGGTGAGCAGAGTGGCACGCGAGATAAACATCCCGTTCACCGTCGGTGGTGGCATCAACGAGATAGCAGATGTTGACCGTCTGCTCAATGCTGGTGCTGATAAAATCAGCGTGAACTCAGCAGCCATCCGCAACCCACAGCTGATTGATGAGATTGCCCACCGCTACGGTTCGCAGGTTATAGTCTGTGCCATTGATGCACGCAACGATGCCGACGGATGGCACTGCTATACAAAAGGTGGACGTGAGCGCCAGGAGCTAGGACTCTTCGAATGGGCTCACGAAGCCCAGGAGCGTGGAGCCGGTGAGATACTGTTCACATCGATGGACCATGACGGAGTGAAAAACGGATATGCCAACGAAGCCCTTTCACAGTTGGCCGACGCGCTGAGCATTCCGATAATTGCCTCCGGAGGTGCAGGAAAGAAGGTGCATTTCAAAGACGCCTTCACCATTGGAAAGGCTGACGCAGCACTGGCAGCATCGGTGTTCCACTTCGGAGAGATACCTATCAACGAACTGAAATATTATTTGAGAGACCAAAAGATAAACGTAAGATTATGATTGATTTTGAAAAAATGGGTGGTCTTGTTCCTGCTATCGTTCAGGACGCAAACACCAAGACCGTGCTGATGCTCGGTTACATGAACGAAGAAGCATACAACAAGACCCTTGAGATAAAGAAGGTGACATTCTGGAGTCGCAGCAGAAACGAGCTATGGACAAAGGGAGAGACTTCTGGTAACTGGTTGAATCTGGTTGACATCAAGGTTGACTGCGACAACGACGCCCTGTTGGTGAAAGCCATACCAGAAGGTCCTACATGCCACAAAGGCACTGACACCTGTTGGGGCGAGGTGAACGAGAAGAATCCACTGCTGTTCCTCACCGAACTGCAGGATTTCATAAACCGCCGTCACGAGGAGATGCCAGAGGGTTCATATACCACATCGCTCTTCAAGGACGGACTGAACCGCATGGCTCAGAAGGTGGGAGAAGAAGCATTGGAACTCGTGATCGAAGCATGCAACGGTACCAACGAGCGTATGATTTACGAAGGTTCGGACATGCTCTACCACCTCATCGTTCTTCTCACCAGCAAAGGACTGCGCATTGAGGACCTTGCAAAGGAGCTCATAGAGCGTCATGATCCGGGGTGGAAGAAACACTAGGAGCCTCACCCCCTACCCCCCTCTCCCACAAGGCGAGGGGGAACCCATCCGGGGGGGGAGTTTTTAAATAAAAAAAATAGTGAAATTTGCGTAATTCGTGGGAAAATAGCCATCGCCTTCGCTATCGTTATAAAAGAAAAATATGATTATAGAATATAAAAACGTAAACATCTACCAGGGTAACAAGTTGATTCTTGACCAGGTAGATTTCAAAGCCGATGAGGGTGAGTTCATATATATCATCGGTAAGGTGGGCTCAGGCAAGAGTTCACTTCTGAAAACCATGTATGCAGAACTCGACATCTATGAGGATGAAGCTGAACAGGCTGACGTTCTCGGTAGGGATATGATAAAGATTAAGCGAAAGGAAGTGCCAGCCCTCCGCCGAGAGATGGGTATCATCTTCCAGGACTTCCAGTTGCTGCACGACAGAACAGTGAAGAAAAACCTCGAGTTTGTGCTCAAAGCAACAAAATGGAAGTACAAGGAGCGCATCAACGAGCGCATCGACAAGGTGCTCGAGGATGTGGGAATGCTCGACAAGAAGAATGTGAAGCCTCATGAGCTCTCTGGCGGTGAACAGCAGCGAGTAGCAATAGCCCGCGCCCTGCTCAACGCTCCAAGAGTGATCATTGCCGATGAGCCTACAGGAAACCTCGACCCAGAGACGGCAGTGCAGATTGTGGGACTCCTCAACGAGATCAGCAAGACCGGCACCACCGTCATCATGTCAACCCACAACTGGGCAATGATGGACCGATTCCCTGGTACTGTGTACAAGTGCAAGGACGGGAAGCTGATAGCCCCCCAGCCCCCAAGGGGGGAGAACCCAGATGGGAACGAAGGCGAGAACGAGAACGAAAACAGTAACGAATAAAAACAAATAAATATATATCGACTATGAAAGTAATGAAATTCGGTGGAACATCTGTAGGCTCACCAGAGCGCATGAAGGGTGTTGCACAGCTTATCACAAAAAGTGGTGAACCTACATTTGTAGTACTGTCAGCAATGTCAGGCACAACAAACTCGCTTGTAGAAATCAGTAACTATCTCTACAAGAAGAACCCTGACGGTGCTAACGAGATTATCAACCAGTTGGAGAAGAAATACTATGGTCATGTGGAAGACCTCTATTCAACAGAGGAGTACAAGACCATCACTCGCGATTTCCTGAAGCAGGAGTTCAAGTACCTCCGCTCATTCACCAAGGAACTGTTCACCAGTTTCGAGGAGAAGGCCATCGTAGCACAGGGCGAGATCATCAGCACCAATATGGTTGTGAACTATCTGAAAGAGACCGGCGTGAACGCAGTGCTACTCTCTGCACTCGACTTCATGCGTACCGACAAGAATTCAGAGCCAGACTCAGAGTATATCAAGGAGAAGCTCGCTCAGGTGATGAAGCAGAACGAGGGTTATCAGATATACATCACTCAGGGATTCATCTGCCGCAACGCCTATGGCGAGGTTGACAACCTCCTTCGTGGTGGTTCTGATTACACAGCAAGCCTTATCGGTGCTGCACTCCCAGCTGAGGAAATCCAGATATGGACCGACATCGACGGTATGCACAACAACGACCCACGTGTTGTTGACGACACAGAGGCTGTTCATCAGCTCAACTTCGAAGAAGCTGCCGAACTCGCATATTTCGGTGCAAAGATTCTCCACCCTACCTGCATCCAGCCAGCAAAGTTCGCTGGTATCCCAGTTCGCCTGTTGAACACAATGGATCCAGATGCTCACGGCACTATCATCGACAATGTCATCATGCGTGGCAAGATTAAGGCTGTTGCAGCAAAGGACAACATCACAGCCATCAAGATCAAGTCGTCACGAATGCTCCTCGCTACAGGTTTCCTTCGTAAGATCTTTGAGATTTTCGAGAGTTACAACACTCCTATCGATATGCTCGCAACAAGTGAGGTGGGTGTGTCAATGTCAATCGACAACGACAAGCATCTCATCGACATCGTTGACGAGTTGAAGAAGTTCGGTACAGTGACAGTAGATCAGGACATGTGCATCATCTGCGTTGTTGGCGATCTCGACTGGGCAAATGTTGGTTTCGAGGCACTCGCAACAGAGGCAATGAAGAATATCCCTGTGAGAATGATTTCTTACGGCGGTTCAAACTACAACATCTCTTTCCTCATCCGCGAAGCCGACAAGAAGCAGGCACTCCAAAGCCTTTCAAACACTCTGTTCAACAAATAAAGAAAGTTATATGTTTCCAGTAGAGAGATTCCAAGGTGTAGAGACACCTTTCTATTATTATGATACAGCCGTGCTCCGTGCCACCCTCGATGCAATAAACCACGAAGTGGCAAAGCACAAGGGATTCGAGGTGCATTACGCCATCAAAGCCAACGCCAATCCAAAGGTGCTCAACATCATCTGCAACAACGGTCTCGGTGCCGATTGCGTCAGCGGTGGAGAGATTCGTGCATCGCTCGCAGCAGGATTCCCTGCCAGCAAGATTGTATATGCCGGTGTAGGAAAGAGCGATTGGGAGATAAACCTCGGTTTGGAGAAGGACATCTTCTGCTTCAATGTGGAGAGCATTCCTGAATTGGAAGTTATCAACGAGTTGGCAGAGAAGCAGGGCAAAGTGGCTCGCGTAGCGTTCCGCATGAATCCAAATGTCGGTGCTCACACTCACGCCAACATCACAACAGGTTTGGCAGAGAATAAGTTCGGCATTGCCATGGAGGATATGGAGACAGTAATCGACCAGGCTGCACAGATGAAGAATGTGAAGTTCATCGGTTTGCATTTCCATATCGGCAGTCAGATTCTCGACATGACCGACTTCAAGGCACTCTGCAATCGTATCAACGAGTTGCAGGACCAGTTGGAGGCACATCATATCAAGGTAGAGAATATCAATGTCGGCGGAGGTCTTGGCATCAGTTACGAGCATCCTGACGGTGAACCGATTCCTGCGTTCAAGGAGTATTTCGACACCTACGCAAAGCATCTGAAACTGCGTGACGGTCAGAAGGTACATTTTGAGTTAGGTCGTGCTGTTGTTGGTCAGTGTGGTAGTCTCATCACCAAAACACTATACATCAAGCAGGGCTCGTTCAAGCAGTTCTGTATCGTTGATGCAGGAATGACCGACCTTATCCGCCCTGCCCTCTATCAGGCGTATCATAAGATTGAGAACATTTCAAGTGCAGAACCAAAGGAGACATACGATGTTGTCGGTCCAATCTGCGAGTCGAGCGATGTCTTCGGCAAGGCTGTCGATTTGAACAAAGCTCATCGCGGCGACCTCATCGCATTGCGTTCTGCTGGTGCCTACGGCGAGATTATGGCTTCACAGTATAACTGCAGAAGATTGCCAGTG
>JAUNIK010000162.1:0-1010 GCA_030523505.1 Prevotellaceae bacterium
ATACGGCCCTTCCTCTGACAGAAGCAATGTGGTTGTCGAGAGCCTGCTCGTCGGCAAAGAGAACCTCACGAGGCTTAGATCCGTGAGCAGCACCTACGATACCTGCCTTTTCAAGCTGATCCATGAGTCGGCCTGCTCGGTTATAGCCGATAGAGAACTGACGCTGAATCATAGATGTAGAGCCAATCTGTGTTCTAACTATAGCGTGAGCTGCCTGAACAAAGAGAGGATCCCAAGATGAAACGTCAGCTGCTCCTGCGCCACCTCCTTCACCACCTTCTTCGATTGGCTCTGGAAGATCCATAGGATACTGAGGTGTGAGGCCTGCCTTCTCCTGCTCATTGACATGCATAGCGATAGCTTCAACCTCTGGGGTGTCGAGGAATGCACATTGTACACGAACTGGCTCATTTCCGTTGAGATAGAGCATATCACCCTTACCGATAAGCTGATTTGCACCTGGGCGGTCGAGAATTGTACGTGAGTCGATCATAGAACCTACACGGAATGCTACACGACCAGGGAAGTTAGCCTTAATGGTACCTGTGATGATATTTGTTGTTGGACGCTGAGTTGCGATAATCATGTGGATACCAACGGCACGAGCCAGCTGGGCGATACGAGCAATAGGAAGCTCCACCTCCTTGCCTGCAGTCATGATGAGGTCACCAAACTCGTCAATGATTACCACCACATAAGGCATGTACTCATGACCGAGAGTGAGGTTGAGCTTATGGTTCACGAACTTCTCGTTGTACTCCTTGATGTTCTTCGCGCCAGCCATCTTCAAGAGATCGTAGCGATGGTCCATGAGTACGCAGAGCGAGTTAAGCGTGCGAACCACCTTTGTCACATCGGTGATGATAGGCTCGTCCACATTCTCATCGGTAGCAGCCATGAAATGGTCGGCGATAGGAGAGTATGGGGTGAACTCCACCTTCTTTGGGTCAACGAGCACAATCTTCAACTCGTTTGGATGTTTCTTATAGAGAAGAGAGGTGATGATGGCG
>JAUNIK010000162.1:1020-6454 GCA_030523505.1 Prevotellaceae bacterium
TACCCTGACCAGTAGCACCAGCCACGAGAAGGTGAGGCAGCTTTGCAAGGTCCACCATGAATACCTCGTTGGTGATAGTCTTACCAATGGCGAGAGGCAACTCCATCGTTGTCTCCTGGAACTTCTTTGAGTTGAGCAGGCTCTCCATCGACACAATCTGTGGTTTCTTGTTAGGAACCTCGATACCCACGGTTCCCTTGCCCGGAATAGGAGCGATGATACGAACGCCGAGAGCCGAGAGGCACAGAGCGATATCATCCTCGAGAGAGCGTATCTTTGAAATCTTCACACCCTCAGCAGGAGTAACCTCATAGAGAGTGATGGTAGGACCAACGGTAGCCTTTATCTCGCGGATCTTAACACCGAACGAGTTCAGCACCTCGATGATACGCGTATTGTTAGCCTTCACCTCATCCATATCCACCTGAGGGTTGCTCGAACTCTCATATTTCTTCAAGAGGTCGAGGGTAGGGTACTTATAGCGAGTGAACGGTTCTTTTGGGTTGATAGGAGTTGAGAGGTCGATCTTGTTCTCGACGGTAGTGCTCGTAGCCTTGACTTCAGTCTGTGCAGCCTCGACGGTCAGCATCGACTCACCATTGTTCTTGTCATCGTCATCGTTACCGTTGCCGATAGGCAAGTCAATAGGTCCCATCTCAGGGATGTCGTCGGTGATGGTGAATGTGTTCTGTGGAACAGGCTCTTCCTTTTTATCTGGAGTGGTATCAATGAAAGATTCAATCTTTGGTTCGGTGGAAGCCAGTGTAGCTGATGCAACGTGTGGCTCTTCTGTACCAGTGATGACGGTTGTCTTCACCTTGTCCCTGATAGCCTTAGTAGGGTTCAACGCGATACGGATGGCACTAATAGTCTTGGCACTGATGACGGTGAGGAAAATGATAGCCACAGCGAGAAGGATTGCTGTGAGTCCCGGAGGACCGACAAGGTTCTCTGCCTGTTCGACGATATACTGTCCGTGCTTACCTCCAGGGTTGAAGGTAAGGAAACCCATTATCGGTGACAAGAACTTTGCAAATGTAACGGCACACCATTCCATGAGTATAGCCAGACCGAAGAACCATTTCAGGAGGCTCATGCTGTAGGCGTGCATCAGTTTCAATGCCACGAGGACGAAGAAGAACGGGATGAGGAATGCCGGAAGACCGAAATTCTGATCCATCAAGGTGTACGAGATTATCGCACCGAAACTACCGCAGTAGTTGGCGTATTGCCTGCCCTGATTCAACCATTCGCCCACACGGCTCTCCTGCAACAAACTCTGATCCGCCTGTCCGGTGGAGAAATACGACACCATCGCAAAAATGGTGTAGCCTGCGATAAACAATGTTATAAGACCGAGAATGAAGTCAATCTTTTCGTTGCTGAATATATTTGAAAGCCCGATCGCCTCGGTGAATTTCTTAGCGTTCTTTTCCTGCTTTTTCTTTTTCTTATTTGTCTTATTTGCCATAAAATATATGTGTTTTGCCTATATAAAGATGTCTTTTATCTAATAATTGTGCAAAAATACGGAAAAAAGGGCAGAAACGCTCATATTTTCGCACTTTTTTTCTAATTTTGCATTTGATTTTGATTATGACGGACTGTTTATGGCAGTTCGGCTGGTCGAAAGTGAGTGCAAAAATGAAGAAAACAATATACGATAAGTACGACAAGAAAGCGATAGGCGACCTGCCTGTAGTCAGTTTCGGTGGGCGTGTCATCACGATTCTCACCGAAGGCGAAGCAGAGCGAGCTGTTGACTACCTCCTCACCGCCGACATTCTCGGAATGGACACAGAGACTAGCCCTTCGTTCAAGCGTGGGCAGAGTTTCAAGGTGGCATTGCTTCAGGTAAGTACACGCGACACATGTTTCCTGTTCCGGTTGAACCTCATCGGTTTGTGTCCAGCAGTGATACGACTCCTTGAAAACACCACCGTGCCGATGATTGGACTTTCGTGGCACGATGACTTGCGAATGCTGAAGAAACGCGGTGATTTCACTCCGGGATATTTCATCGAACTGCAAAAGATGGTGGGAGATATCGGTATCAAGGATCAGAGTCTGCAGAAACTCTATGCAAACCTGTTCTCGCAGAAGATCTCGAAGCGCCAGCGGCTCACCAACTGGGAGATGCCAATACTCAACGATCAGCAGAAAGTGTATGCAGCCACCGATGCGTGGGCTTGCATTATGCTCTATGAAGAGATCGTGCGACTGAAGACAACCGGCGATTATGACCTCATCGTTGTGCCGGAGCCCTCCACACAAACAATTACATCGAACAATGACATACAAGAAAATTTATCTTAAGAAAGGCAAGGAAGACAGTCTCAAGCGCTTTCATCCTTGGGTGTTCTCCGGTGCTATCCAGCGTATGGACGATGGTATCGAAGAAGGTGAAATCGTGCGTGTCATCACCAACGGTGGTGATTTCATCGCTGTAGGCCATTATCAGATAGGCTCTATCGCTGTACGTGTACTCTCGTTCAATGATGTACCTATCGACCAGGAGTTCTGGTGCAGCCGTCTGACATCAGCCCTTCAGACACGTATCGCTATCGGCGTGGCAGACAATCCAGAGAACACCACCTATCGTCTTGTTCATGGAGAAGGCGACCAGTTGCCGGGCCTTGTTATCGACTGTTACAACGAGACAGCCGTAGTGCAGGCACACAGTGTGGGAATGCATGTCAACCGTATCGATGTGTGTGAGGCACTTGTGGCTTCCATGGGCGACAGAATAAAGAATGTATATTATAAGAGCGAGACAACTCTCCCATTCAAGGCCGAGTTAGGTCAGGAGAACGGTTTTATATATGGTGGCACTAATGATAATGTGGCATTGGAAAACGGTCTGTCGTTCTATGTTGACTGGCTCAAAGGACAGAAAACAGGTTTCTTCGTTGACCAGCGTGAGAACCGTGCTCTGCTCGAGAAATACTCGAAAGGTCGTAAGGTGCTGAATATGTTCTGCTATACCGGCGGCTTCTCTGTATATGCCATGCGTGGTGGTGCAGAACTCGTTCATTCTGTTGATTCTTCAGCTAAAGCTATCGACCTCACAAATAAGAATATCGCATTGAACTTCCCAGGCGATGATCGTCACCATGCATATTGCGAAGATGCGTTCAAGTTCCTCGATGCCAACGAGAATAAGTACGACCTCATCGTTCTCGACCCACCGGCATTCGCCAAGCATCGTGGTGCTCTGCACAATGCATTGAAGGGTTATACCCGACTGAATGTCAAGGGATTTGAAAGTATCAAGAAAGGTGGACTGTTGTTTACATTCTCTTGTTCACAGGTGGTGACAAAGGATCATTTCCGCAATGCCGTCTTCACTGCTGCAGCTCAGGCAGGACGAAAAGTGAAGATCCTTCACCAGCTTCATCAGCCAGCCGACCATCCTATCAATATCTACCATCCAGAAGGTGAGTATCTGAAGGGATTGGTGCTGTATGTGGAGTAAAAAACAACAGCCTTTATCCCCGATGATCGAGAAATTCAGAAGATCCAGTCAAGTGCTATTGTCTTCCCGAAAATCCTATTTGGTGGCATTGTCGGGCGGTGCTGATAGTGTGGCATTGTTGAGACTCCTTCTTTCTCAAAACTATAAATTAGAGGCGGCTCATTGTAACTTTCATCTCCGTGGGGAAGAGTCGGATAGAGATGAGGCTTTTTGTAAAAAACTTTGTGAGGAGTTGGGCGTACCTCTACATTTTGCGCATTTTGATACACGAACTTTCGCTGAACTGCATGGCGTGAGTATCGAAATGGCAGCTCGTACACTGCGATACGACTATTTCCATAAGCTTATTGATGATCTGCATCTCGATGGAGTCTGCGTGGCTCACCATCGTGATGATTCTGTGGAGACGGTGCTCCTGAATATGGTGCGCGGAACCGGCATCGATGGACTGAAAGGTATCATGCCACACAACGGGAAAGTGCTGCGCCCGATGCTTGACGTGAGTCGTCAGGATATATTGGAATACTTAAATTCTATTGGTCAGGACTATATTACTGATTCGAGCAACCTATGTGATGATGTGCAGCGTAACAAGATGCGACTGAATGTCATTCCAGAGATGACGAAGGTGAATCCATCGGCCGTGGAGAACATCCACAAGATGACACATCGCGTTCAGGATGCGATGGCGATTCTTAATAAAGCCATCGGTGAGGCGATCCATAGAGTGACGGTTAATAGCGACAACAACGGAATGGCGATTTCCATTCCATCTCTTATTGCAGAACCAGGAGCAGAGACCATCCTTTGGAACATCCTTAAAGATAAAGATTTTTCGTCGCAGCAAGTGGAGCAGATTATGGCGAATGTTGACGGTTTGCCGGGTAGGGAATGGTTGTCCTCAACCCATTCGTTAATTATTGACCGCGATACTATCATTGTTCAAAAGAAAGAAGAGGAACTGCTGCGTGAGATGAAGATTCCTGAGACAGGAACATATATCATTAACGATTCGCGGAAAATCCGTTTCGCGTATGTTAGTTGTGATAAGGATTTTGCCCCTTCGCGTAGTGCCGACAAGGTGAGTCTTGATGCTGAGAAGGTGAAGTTTCCATTGACGGTTCGCACTGTAAAGGCCGGTGATTGGTTCATTCCATTTGGAATGACAGGAAGGAAACTGTTGAGTGATTTCCTCACAGACAAGAAACTCTCTTTATTTGAGAAACGACGCCAGTTGGTTGTCGTTGATGCTGCGGATGCTATAGTATGGGTGGTCGGTCTACGTCCAGACAACCGTTGCCGCATCACTGGTGACACATCAAAAGTTCTCGAAATATCTATTGCTCATTAAAATATTTCTGCCTTAAATACAAAAAAAATCTAATAGATTTTGTGTTGTGCCGAAAAAGTTGTAATTTTGAAGAAACTTTTTCGAATTAAATAGCAATTGATATAATGAAGAGATATTTCCTTTCAATGATTTTTGCACTCTCGTTGCCGATGGCGATGCACGCCCAGAAGATTTCTTTGGGTTCATGCCGTACCCATGACGACGGAACCTACAAAGGTGAGATGGTGGTTGGAAAGCCACACGGAAAGGGTAGCACAGTATTTGACTCAGGCAACACCTACGAGGGTGAGTATGTAAAAGGTAAGCGCCAGGGCTATGGTGTTTATACCTTCACCGATGGTGAGAAATATGAAGGCGAGTGGTTGCTCGACCAGCAACACGGACTGGGTACATATTTCTTTGCCAATAATAATAAATATGTTGGAATGTGGTTCCGCGACTATCAGCATGGCCATGGTGTGATGTACTACTATAACGGTGACAAGTACGATGGCAATTGGTATCAGGACAAGCGTCAGGGTAAGGGCGTATATACCTTCGCTGGTGGCGCTTATTACGATGGGAACTGGCAGAACGACAAGAAGAACGGTCAGGGCTTCTTCAACTGG
>JAUNIK010000163.1 GCA_030523505.1 Prevotellaceae bacterium
TAATGGCAAAAGTAAAGATTGAAACAACATTGGGCGATATCGTTGTTCGCCTGTATGACGAGACACCTATCCACCGCGACAATTTCCTGAAACTCGCTGGTGAGGGATATTATGATGGAACAATCTTCCATCGTGTCATCAAAGGTTTTATGATTCAGGGTGGCGATCCAAACAGCCGTGGTGCTGAGATGGGCGTGCCACTCGGCACTGGTGGTCCGGGCTATACCCTCGAGGCAGAGATAAAGCCAGAACTGTTTCATAAGCGTGGCACCCTTGCTGCAGCCCGTCTGGGCGATGATGCCAACCCAGAGCGCCGTTCTTCGGGCAGCCAGTTCTATATCTCCTGGGGACAGGTGTATAACGATGGTCAGCTGAAGAGCCTGGAGAAGCAGTTGAAGTTGCAGAACGAGCAGCAGGTGTTCAACACCCTCGCCATGCAGCATCGTGAGGAGATAATGAATATGCGCCGCAATCGCGATCGTGCTGGTTTGCAGGCATTGCAGGAACAGCTCATCGCCGAGACACAGGCAAAGGTGAAGGAGATGGGTGGTCTCACTGATGCTCAGAAGGAAGCATATACCACTGTTGGTGGTGTGCCACATCTTGATGGTCAATATACAGTCTTCGGCGAGGTTGTGGAAGGTCTCGAAGTGGTGGAGAAGATCCAGGGCGTGAGCACAGTTCCTGTGGATCGTCCCCAGACTGACATCACAATGAAAATGACCGTCGTAGAATAAGCATATATTCTACAAAAAATAAAAGCTATGGGAAAGATAATAACATTGGGCGAGATTATGCTCCGCCTGTCGCCTGACGGCAACGATAGATTTGTACAGACCGACCATTTCCGCATCATCCCTGGTGGTGGTGAGGCAAATGTGGCAGTAAGCCTTGCCAACTACGGTCATGAGGCATTGTTTGTGAGTAAGGTTCCAGCCCACGAGATTGGTCAGATTGCTGTGAACGCAATGCGTAGATATGGTGTCGACACACGATATATGGTTCGTGGTGGCGACCGTCTGGGATTGTATTATGCCGAGACTGGTGCGTCGATGCGACCAAGTAAGGTCATCTACGACCGTGCGCACTCTTCGATAGCCGAGGCGAGTCCTGAGGATTTCGACTTTGACGCAATCATGGACAGTGCCGACTGGTTCCATTGGTCGGGCATCACGCCTGCTGTTTCTGATAAGGCGGCTGAGTTGACCCGTCTGGCATGCGAGGCGGCAAAGCGTCACGGAATGACCGTGAGTTGCGACCTTAACTTCCGTAAGAAGTTGTGGACCTCGGAGAAGGCAATATCTGTGATGCGCCCTCTGATGCAGTATGTTGATGTGTGCATTGGCAATGAGGAAGATGCCCAACTTTGTCTTGGATTCAAGCCCGATGCAGATGTAGAGGGTGGCAAGACTGATGCCAGTGGCTATCACCGCATCTTTGAGCAGATGGCACAGGAGTTTGGGTTCAAGTATGTTGTCTCGACACTCCGCGAATCGTTCTCTGCAACGCACAACGGATGGAAGGCTCTCATCTACAACGGACAGGAGTTCTACGAGTCGAAGCGTTATGACATCAACCCTATCATCGACCGTGTCGGTGGTGGCGACTCGTTCTCAGGTGGTCTTATCCACGGTCTTCTCACCAAACCTACACAGGGCGAGGCATTGGAGTTTGCAGTGGCTGCATCGGCATTGAAGCACACTGTGAACGGCGACTTCAACCTTGTGAGCGAGGCAGAAGTGGAAGCCCTGGTCGGCGGCAGCGCCAATGGTAGGGTGCAGAGGTAAGTTCCCCCCCGAAGCCTCACCCCCAGCCCCTCTCCAAAAGAGAGGGGAGACCATCCGGGGGAGGGGAAGTTAAAAGTTATAGTTGGCGGTATCATCCTCTGGCGTCCTATTGCTTCCTCTAAAATCCTATAAAGTCATCGTTCTTGGCTGAGCCAAGCGGCAAAGCCGAGCGATCGTCAATTTGAAAAATTGTATGGCTGATTTATTTAATATTAAAAACAAAGTTGTCGTAATCACCGGTGGAACGGGTGTTCTCGGAAAGGCTATCTCGGCTTATCTTGCTGAGGAGGGTGCCAAGGTGGTTATCATGGGTCGCAATGCCGAGAAGGGTAATGCGATTGCCGAAGAAATATGCAAAAAGGGTGGTGAGGCTATGTTCCTTACTACCGATGTAATGAACAAAGAAGTGCTGGAACAGAACCTTGCCGATGTCCTGGCTAAATACGGTCGTGTTGATGTGCTTCTCAATGGAGCCGGAGGAAACATGCCGGGGGCTACTATTGCGCCCGACAAGACCTTCTTCGACCTCCAGCCTGAGGCTATCGAACAGGTGATGAACCTCAACCTCATCGGTACGATACTCCCTACACAGGTGTTCCTCAAACCAATGACGGAGCAGGGCGAGGGTGCCATCGTGAACTTCTCATCAATGTCGGCATTCCGTCCTCTCACACGAGTGGCTGGATATGGAGTGGCAAAGGCTGGCGTGAGCAACTTCACAGCATATATGGCAACAGAAGTAGCGAAGAAGTTCACTCCGAAGATTCGCGTCAACGCCATTGCACCTGGGTTCTTCCTCACAGAGCAGAACCGCTCGCTGCTCACCAACCCTGACGGTTCGTGGACAGAGCGCGGACAGCATATCATCCAGCAGACTCCGATGGGCAGAATGGGTAGCCCTGAGGAACTCTGCGGCACAATACATTATCTCATCAGCGACGCATCACAGTTCGTCACAGGTACTGTGGCTGTTGTCGATGGCGGGTTTAACGTTTTTAGTATTTGATACAATTTTTTCAAGTTGCCTGTCGGCAAGAAATCTTGGCCCTCTTACGAGGGGAAATATGAGCCCACTGCGTGGGGAAATCTATAAATAGAAATATTTCCCAAAATAGGATTTCCAAGCGTAGCGCCAATAATATTTCCGGCTTTAGCCGCTCGGATTTCTCGCGCAGCGACTTGATAACCAAAGCATTCAAACATGTAAAAGTTGAATATATGATTCTAAGCAAGAAGAGTTTCCGTTGGTATGGTCCCAACGACCCGGTGTCGTTGAACGACATAGCACAGGCTGGTTGCACGGATGTGGTGACAGCCTTGCATCATATCCCTAACGGCGAGGTATGGACCGTCGAGGAGATTGAGAAACGAAAGAAGATTGTTGCCGATGCCGGATTGGTATGGTCAACGGTCGAGAGCGTGCCTGTTCACGAGCATATCAAGACCCAGACGGGCGAATACCAGAAATATATCGACAACTACAAGGAGAGCCTCCGCAACCTGGGCAAGTGTGGTGTCACTATCGTCACCTATAACTTCATGCCAGTGTTGGACTGGACCCGCACAAACCTCGCCTATGAGATGCCCGACGGCAGTAAGGCGCTGCGCTTTGAGAGGGCCGCATATATGGCGTTCGACCTCTTTATGTTGAAGCGTCCGGGAGCCGAACAGGAATATTCTGCCGAGGACATAGCAAAGGCGAAGGCACGCTATGATCAGATGGACGAGGCTGAACGCGAGTTGATAACGCGTAACATCATTGCCGGTCTTCCGGGGTCGGAGGAGAGCTTCACCATCGAGCAGTTGCAGAAGGAGCTCGACCGCTATGCTGACATCACTCCTGAGCAGTTACGCGCGAACCTTATATATTTCCTGCGTGAGGTTTGTCCTGTGGCAGAGGAGGCTGGCGTGAGACTGGTTATTCATCCTGACGACCCACCGATGTCTATTCTTGGTTTGCCACGAATAATGTCGTGTGCTGATGACTTCCGTGCGTTGATAGAGGCTGTTCCAAGTCCTGCCAATGGGTTGTGCCTCTGTACCGGTTCGTTAGGCGTGTCGCCTGACAACGACCTCCCAGCTATGATGCGTGAGTTTGGCGACAGAGTACATTTCGTTCATCTGCGTTCCACCCAGCGTGATGCCGAGGGCAACTTCCACGAGGCAAACCACCTCGAGGGTGATGTGCCGATGTATGAGGTGATGAAAGCCTTCCTTGAAGTCATGCAGAAACGTGGTGAGAGCATCGTGATGCGCCCTGACCACGGTCATCAGATGTGCGACGACCTGAAGAAGAAAACCAACCCAGGCTATTCGTGCATCGGCCGCCTCCGCGGCCTCGCCGAACTCAGAGGACTGGAAATGGGAATAAGCCTCGGAGAGGAAGTTAAAAGTGAAACGTTATAGTTAGCGATAGCATCCTCTGGCTTCCTATTGCTTCCTCTAAAATCCTATATAGTCATCGTTAAGAACCTTTATGAAATTCGACAAAATATCAGTATTGCAGAAGATGGGTGCTACCCGTGTGGTGCCGGTGTTCTATCATAAGGACGCCGAGGTCGCAAAGCAGGTCGTCAAGGCTTGCTACGAGGGTGGTGTCCGTGCGTTTGAGTTCACCAACCGTGGTGACTTCGCCCATGAGGTGTTTGCCTCAGTAATGAAATTCGTTCGTCAGGAGTGTCCTGAACTCGCCCTCGGTGTGGGTTCTATCGTTGATGCCCCTACGGCAGTGTTGTACATGCAGATGGGAGCCGACTTCGTTGTCGGTCCACTGTTCAATCCGGAGGTGGCAAAGGTGTGCAACCGCCGCTGTGTGCCTTACACCCCAGGCTGTGGCACCGTCAGTGAGGTGGGACAGGCTCAGGAGATGGGCTGCGACCTCATCAAGGTGTTCCCAGGCGATGTCCTCGGTCCAAAGTTCGTCAAGGGCTTGATGGCACCAATGCCTTGGACAAAGCTCATGGTCACTGGTGGTGTAGAACCAACAGCCGAGAACCTTTCCGCATGGAAGAAAGCCGGTGTATATTGCGTCGGTATGGGTTCAAAGCTCTTCCCGAAGGATAGGGTAGAATCCCAGGACTGGACGTATATCTCCGACAAATGTAAGGAGAGCATCAAGAGCCTCACCCCCTAGCCCGAAGGGCTCTTCCCCCTCTCCCACAAGGAGAGGGGAGTGAAATGCCTCGTCATCGTTAATCCTCCCTCCCCCGGATGGTCTCCCCTCTCCTTGTGGGAGAGGGGCTGGGGGGTGAGGCTATCTTCCTCTTGCTTCCTCTATAATCCTATAAAGTCATCGTCTTTCTAATTGCCTATGTTTATATCCCCTGACTTTCTCCTGACGACAGAGACTGCAAAGCATCTCTATCATGATCATGCGGAGAAAATGCCGATTATTGACTATCACTGCCATCTTAATCCTAAGGAGGTGGCAGAAAACCATCGTTTCAGCAGTATCACCGAACTGTGGCTCGGTGGTGATCATTATAAGTGGCGCCAGATGCGTGCCAACGGTGTTGACGAACGATTCATCACCGGTGATGCTACCGACTGGGAGAAATTCCAGAAATGGGCAGAGACGATACAATACGCCCTGCGTAACCCGCTCTACCACTGGACACATCTCGAGTTGCGCACAGCCTTCGGCATCAACAAGATTCTCAACCCGCAGACGGCGCGCGAGATCTTTGATGAGTGCAACGAGAAACTCAAACTCGATGAGTACAGTGCCCAGGGCCTCATGAAGCGCTATAATGTGGAGAGCGTCTGCACCACCGACGATCCTGTCGATAGCCTTGAATGGCACGAGAAATATGCTCGTGAGAACACCGATGGCCCATTGATGCTCCCTGCCTGGCGACCAGACAAGGCGATGGCAATCGAGAAGGACGGATGGCGCGAGTATGTAGCAACCCTCGCCCGTGTCAGTGGTGTTGAAATCCGTTCGTATGCCACCCTCATCGAGGCATTGCAGGTGCGCCATGAGTTCTTCGCTGCCCATGGCTGCCGACTGTCGGATCATGGCATCGACCGCTTCTTCGCCGATGAATACACCCCAGAGGAAATCGAGGCGATATTCAGCAAGGCGATTGGTGGGGTAGGGCTCACCGAAGACGAGATAAACAAGTTCCGCTCGGCTATGCTCTACGACTTCGCCGTGATGGACAATGACGCTGGGTGGGTGCAGCAGTTCCATTACGGTCCTCTGCGCAACAACAACACCCGTATGTTCCGTGCCCTCGGACCAGATGCCGGTTTCGATTCCATGGGCGAATGGCCAACGGCAGTGCCGATGTCTCGGTTCTTCGACCGACTCGCAACAGAAGGCAAACTCACGAAGACCATTGTCTATAACCACAATCCGAAGGACAACGACATGGTAGCCACGATGATAGGCAACTTCCAGGAAGGTACAGTACCGGGAAAGATGCAATGGGGCTCAGGCTGGTGGTTCCTCGATCAGAAGCGAGGCATAGAGAATCAGTTGGATACCCTCTCGCTCCACGGACTGTTGAGTCGTTTCGTAGGAATGCTCACCGACTCCCGTTCGTTCCTCTCCTATCCGCGTCATGAGTATTTCCGTCGCATCCTCTGCAACATCCTCGGCAACGACATCGAGAACGGTGAGATCCCACTCGAGGAAATGCCCCGCGTAGAG
>JAUNIK010000164.1 GCA_030523505.1 Prevotellaceae bacterium
AAGAACACCATCGCCAGGAACTTTGATGGCCACTCGGAAAGAACCAGCCGAACCAGTACCAAGACCTCTGAATTCACCAATGTCGTTACCGAGATAATACCCCCATAAATCTGTGCCTTCAATGCCAGACTCCTTTGCAGGAGCATGGTTCATACTAACTGCAGTTTTGCCAGCCTTCTTGCTGACCTTAAGCTGCTGTGCATTTGCTACGAGCGACATCATTGCCACCATAGCAAGAAAAAGATACTTTTTCATTTTCTCTTATGATATTTTATGTATTTTAAATTCGTCACTTTTTTACCTTGCCCAACTGACCGTTGTCCTGTTTCTTGATGGCAAGACATTTGCAAAGATACTTCTTTTTCTTTATTGATGCAAAAAAAACGCCCGAAATTTCTCCCGAGTAATGAGGAACTTCAAATCCCTCCCCCAATGAGGGGAGGGATGGAGGGTGGCATCTTCATTATTATTTAGAGATGATATAATTTCCCATTTTTAAGGAAAATCCAAATAATTTCTTTAATTTTGCAGTTGGATAGTCAAAAACCGTGTTGCAAACGATGAAATTTGTAGATGTCATACTTCCGTTGCCCCTCGAGGGACTCTTCACATACGCTCTGCCGGAATCGCTGCAGAGTAGAGACCTTCGTGGCTATCGCGTGTTGGTGCCTTTCGGAAAGACACTGACCTATACGGCTATGGTGGCAACGCAACACGACAATCAACCGGAGTTTACCGTGAGAGAAGTTCTCGGTGTCCTCGACGACCAGCCGATGCTCCTTCCACAGCAATATAAACTATGGAATTGGATTTCTGACTATTACCTATCACCTATAGGTGATGTCTATAAAGCTGCCCTTCCTTCGGGCCTGAAAGCCGAGGATGGTTACAAGCCCCGCACAGAACTCTATATAGGCCTCACAGAGCGTTTTCGTAGTGAGGGTGGGATAAGTGTAGCCATGAACCTCTTGCAACGAGCAGAGAAGCAATTAAAGGCCTTTGTTGACTTCTTGGCTTTGACTCATTGGGACACCATCGGTCCAGATGGTCCTGAGGAGGAAATCGTGGAGATTACCCGTGAGGAACTGATGAATGTGAGTCGTGCCACAGCACCGGTGGTGAAGGCTTTGTGCGACCGTGGCATCTTATATACATATAAGGTGGAAGTGGGCCGATTGGGGCATGGCGGTGAGCCACACCCGGAAAACATCCTTCAGTTGAACGAAGCGCAGACTGATGCTTTCAACAAGATTAAACTGCAGTTCATGAAGAAGCCAGTGGTTTTGCTCCACGGTGTGACCTCTTCGGGCAAGACCGAACTGTATATGCATCTCATCCAGCAAACCATCGATAGAGGCGAACAAGTGTTGTATCTGTTGCCAGAGATAGCCCTCACGGTGCAGATAATGCAGCGACTGCAGAAAGTTTTCGGTAACAGATTGGGCATTTACCATTCAAAATACAGCGATGCCGAGCGAGTGGAGATATGGCGCAAGCAGATGGGCAAGAACCCATACGATGTAATCCTCGGTGCCCGTTCAGCAGTGTTCCTTCCATTCCAGAAACTCGGTCTGGTGATTATCGACGAGGAGCACGAGACATCCTTCAAGCAGCAAGACCCTGCACCACGATATCATGCCCGTTCGGCAGCCATAATGCTCGCCCAGATGTACGGCGCAAAGACATTGCTTGGCACAGCCACCCCTTCGATGGAGAGTTATTACAACGCTCTGCAAGGCAAATACGGTCTTGTGGAACTGAAGACACGCTATCAGGGCATTGAACTGCCCGAAATAGAAATTGTCGATGTGAAAGACCTTCGTCGCAGGAAGATAATGCGTGGCGGTCCGTTCTCGCCACAACTCATCAGTGCTATGCGCGAGGCTCTGGCAGCCAACAAACAGGTGATTTTGTTCCAGAATCGCCGTGGATTCTCGCAGATGGTGGAGTGCAAAGCCTGTGGCTGGGTGCCTCATTGCCAGAATTGTGATGTGTCGCTGACATATCACAAGTCGCTGAGTATGCTCACCTGCCACTATTGTGGCTACACCTACGGACTACCAACGGAGTGCCCTTCGTGCGAATGCAAGGATTTGAAGGGTAGGGGATATGGCACAGAGAAGATTGAGGACGAGATAATGATGCTCTTCCCTGAAGCGCGAGTGGCACGAATGGACCTTGACACTACACGCACGCGCAACGCGTATGATCGTATAATAGGTGATTTTGCCAGTGGTAAGACCAATGTGCTTATCGGTACACAGATGGTTTCGAAGGGCTTGGATTTCGATAGAGTGTCGGTGGTGGGCATCCTTGATGCCGATACAATGCTCAACATGCCCGATTTCCGTGCTTACGAGCATGCATTTATGATGATGTCGCAGGTGAGCGGTCGTGCCGGACGTAAGGGAGGCCGCGGAAAAGTGTTCCTGCAGACACGCAATGCCCAGTTGCCGGTGATTGGTCAGGTGGTGAACAATGACTACGCTACATTCTTCAAGGAGCAGTTGGAAGAACGCCAGATGTTCCATTATCCTCCTTTCTATCATATCGTGAATGTCAACCTGAAACATTCCAAAGAGAATGTCGTTGAGAATGCCGCTATCGAGATGGCTGGACGCTTGCGACAGTGGTTTGGGGCAAGAGTTCTTGGTCCTGACAAACCAACGATAGCCCGCGTGAACCAGCAGAATATAAGGAAGATTGTGCTCAAATTGGAGAACGGTCTTCCTTTGGACAAGGTTCGTTTATACCTGAAAGAGGCGCAACGCCTCACCATGCAGGATAAGCGCTACGCCTCTATGACTATTTATTACGATGTAGATCCGTTGTAATCGGGGCTACTTCACAACAACCTTCTTGCCGTTTACAACGTAAACACCCGACTTGAGGTCCTTTGCGTTGTTCATGCGGACACCACTTACAGAGTAAACATCCTTTGATGTTGTTGCATCAACATTCTTGATGCCCTGAGAAACAGGGTTTACTACAACATGTACCGACAAACCGTTGGTGTTCTGAGCGTTGCATTCCATTGATACATTGCCGTCAGCATCGTAATCAACGGTTACTGTACCAGTTGTGCAGTACCACATATCAGTGAGGTATCCCTCGTCATCAGTGTAAGCATACATTGTTGGATAAACACCACCGTTATAGACCTCACCTGCCTGAACAGTACCAGGCTCATAGGTGCTGGTGATAGGATATGTACCAGGAACAAGACCTTCAGAGTCAACATAGATGAAGGTGAACCATGTGTCAGCACGCTCCTCGCTTGCTGCGCTCAGGTAAGCATAGCCTTCAGGAATATTAACCTCGAACTCCTCAATTTCATCGAGGGTGTAGGTAACATCAATATCGCCGTCCTGAGCATCGTATGGATCCTTGCCGTCGCCAGCCTCACCAGTGAGGTTGAGGTTGTACTGAACATTGTCCCAACCAACGACTGAACCCTGGATAGACCACATACCGTCAGTCTTTACAAGCTCAAAGTCTGCAGAGAATACTTCGGTAGTGCCATCAGGACCAGTAATCTCCCAATACTGAGCCGAACGCTCGTCATCACGGTAGTGACCGAGCAGATCGCCATAAGAATAGAGGTAACCAGTGATGTAATATTCACCGTTGTCAGCAGAAAGTGTTGCAACTCCATAACCAGCAAACTGCTGATAGAGGTCGAATACAGAGTCGTCGATCACAAGATTTGTCGCTGTGATATCGACTGTCTTCTCTGCTTGAGGCTCAATATAATCGCCGCTGATGATGTAGAGCTTACCATTGTATGCCCACAGTTTAGCGTCGAAATGATAGTTGTTGTCGCCAGCGATTCTGGTGACGTTCATCTCAACATTGTAGAGCTTCACAGGATCTATACCATCATTGATGTAGGTATAGTTGTCAAGACCATGAACATCCTCAAGGGTGTAGTTGCCCTCGATCTGTCCTTCTGACTTGATGGTGATACCAAAATCGTAAGAGCTGTTTTCACCAACAAACTGGAACACGCCTTGTGTAGCAGTGAGGTCCTTCAAACCAACAGAAGTCAGTTCGCCAACCTCAACCTCTGTGAACTCTTCTGGTACTTCAGGTGCCTGGTAGAACACATGATATGAAGCACCACTCTCGGTAGTACACCATGCCTCGAAGCCTGGGATTGGTCTGCCGTAGTCGCCAGGGATGAATGTCACTTCGGTTACAAAATCCTTTTCGTATGTCCAGAGATCCTGAACATAAGTGTATGCAGCGTCCATGTCGTTCAAGGTGTACTCCTTGCCCATCTGGAGAGAATAGAGTGAAGCATATACGTCGAAATAGAACCAATGCTCCTTCTGAAGGTCGATGGCATTGAACCAGAGGTCGCTTCCGTAATCCTGGATAGCCCACTCATCGTAAGGACATTCAACGGTTTCTGCTGCAGCCTTCTTAGCCTGGCTCATAGGAGCCATACGCATGCTGAGTTCCTTTGACTGCTTGGTTGAAGCAGGTTTCGTGCCCATACGTGAATTGATAGTACGCTCAAATTTCTTGTCGTGCTGGATCTGCTTCGACTGTGCCAGTTGCAGACCTTGAGCATTTACACACAGCATCGCAGTCAGGGCAATGCATAAAGAGAGAAGTCTTTTCATAATTGGTTGATTTATTATTCAACTATCGCAAGTTTCAAACTTGCTCAGTTTTAGGAAGTTAAGAGAAGTTATCGCTCCTTCGTCGCTTGGGAAGTTATGGGAAGTTAAGGGACGAATGTCTCTTCACGACCTAATACTATCCGCATTCGAGGCTATTGTCCTTTAACTTCTCAGGGAGCAAAGCGACCGGTAACTTCCTTTAACTCCCTTTAACTTCTCGAAGTTGAGCTTGCGAAACTTGTATTTATTACTTAATAACCTTCTTGCCGTTCTTGATAACGATACCCTTGGCGTTAGCAGCAACACGCTGACCCGCGATATTATAGTTATCGTCATCGTTAACGTTATCGTAAACATTAACAATTCCCGAAGCAGGGTTATCCTTGATAGTCAGAGTACCATTCACGAACAACAGATTCTCTGACTCCTCGATGCTGCCAGCCTCGATATAGATAGGATATGTACCAGGTGCAGATTCCTTTGTTGCCTCGGTCCAGAGACGTGGACTACCCACAACGCGGTCGCCATAGAGTTGGAAACCGAATACAGGGTTAGCCTCGTCGTAGAGACGGGTATAGCTCTTTGCCTTGAGAGTTGTACCGAACTCAGTCACATTTTCAGCACCAGCGATAACCTTCCACTGAGCATTGCGACGATAGTACTCAGATGCTCCAGCAGGAACATATACATTGATGAGATTACCGTTGACACCTTCGAAACAGCGATTGCCGGTCTTTGGAACTTCGAATGTGTAAGAACGGATTGAAGACATGCGTGAACATCCGTTGAATGCGTAAGCACCGATTTTAGCCAAGCCGCGTGGGAGCAGCACTTTCTTCAAGATCTTACAACCCTTGAATGCCTCATCAGGAAGAGTGTTGTCGGCAAGGATAGCGTTTGTGAGATCGATAGTAGTAAGATGACTCTTGCCCTCCATATCATAGTCGGTCAGTTCATCACCAGTAGCAAGGCGGCGAAGGATTGCGAGGTCCTCGTTGTTGATCTCGCCAGTGATAACGATGCTGCGGAGAGCCTCGTAGTTCTCTGTACCGATAAGATCGTTTACAGTACCAGCAGCCTCGGTAGTGATGTCAAGGTCAACATAGTCGATAGCACCGCCACCAGGTGCGCTGTTTGGATCCCAAAGACCCATGATGAAATCCTGATAACTGCTGAATGAGTAGCCGACAGGGTTGAGCAGGTTGATGTTGAAGAAACCGTTGTCACTTCCGCTCCAACCCCAGTTGATATGTACCTTACCGTTTTCATCGTATCCGTCGCAAACGAATGCGTGACCGGCAGCCTGCCAACCGCTATAGTCAACACCAGAGTAGTACATAGCATGACCACCAGAAAGTTCCTCGTAGATCATTGACATCCACTCTGTGTCAGAATAATAGTCACGCTCTTTGAAGTCAGCAGTTGCGATTCCCATGTAGCGGATGAGACCTTCGGCAGCATCGTTGGTGTAAGCACCAGAGCCAGTAGAACTGTAGCTCATGTTCACTGCTACACCGCATGCGAGCATCAACTTTGCCATAGGTTCCACCTGTTCATCAGTGTATTGTCCTGCATGAGGACCACTGGTGTATTGGTCGATCATGCTGTCGTAGTCTGGCACATAACCATTGTAGTCGAATGTTACTGGGCTCCAACTGGTGTTTGTGCGTGTACCATTACCTTCAATAGGAGTTTTATGAGTGTAGAGCACCTGTGCTATTGCTGTTGCTACACAACCAGTGAGGGCTGTACTACCGTTCTTCTTAGGGCACATGTTCCAGTAAGGAGTGTCCTGATCCCACTCTGC
>JAUNIK010000165.1 GCA_030523505.1 Prevotellaceae bacterium
CAGCCACCGTGAGTGACTCTGGTTTGGTAACATGCACAGGTGATGGTATTGCCTATATTTCAGCCACAACAATGGATAGTAGTGATATCTCTGCAACTTGTATATTGAATTGTATAGACGGTATATCATATCTTTACTCAACAGAAAATATTCTGCGAATGACAACCGTTGATGGTAAGGTTATTTAAAAACTAACAAAGGGTATTAATATCATCTATTATACAGATGGCACTGTACAGAAAATTTTCGTTAAATAGATTTTATACATCCAATAAAATTTAAGTAGCAATTACTATTAAAAACCCGCACTCACTTATTAATCATAGTGAATGCGGGTTTTCTATTTATTTGAACATACACTTTGTCAGTGATGTTCATCATAACCTTCATCTGTGGGGTAGCCCTTAATCGATGATGGTGAAGTCGAGTTGTTTCTTCTCGAGGTTTGCCTTGACAACCTTTATGCGGACAGCATCGCCAAGTTGGTATTTGTTGCCTCGACGAGTGCCACGCAGACAGTAGTTCTTCTCGTCAAACTCATAGTAATCGTCTTTCAGATCACGCATTGGAACCATACCCTCGCAGTGGTTTTCATCAATCTCGCAATAGATGCCGTAAGAGGTGAGTCCCGAGATATGAGCCTCGTAGATGTTGCCAATCTTATCCGACATAAACTCCACCGCTTTATATTTAATAGAATCGCGCTCGGCATTTGCTGCCACCTGTTCCATTGCCGATGAGTGCTTGCACTGCTCTTCGTAGTATTCCTTGTTGCCCGACTTGCCACCCTTTTCGTAACTTGTCAGCAGGCGGTGAACCATTGTGTCAGGATAACGACGGATTGGTGATGTGAAATGAGTATAGTAGTCGAATGCCAGACCGAAGTGACCGATGTTATGAACCGAATATTTTGCCTTCATCATTGCTCGCAGAGCCACAGTCTGGATGAGTTTCTGTTCGTTGGTACCCTCGCAATCAGACATGAGTTTATTAAGCGAACGAGCAGCCTCACCCTTTGTGCCTGTTGACTTCATCTTATATCCGAACTTCACAATGAAGTCTTTCAGATTCTCCAGTTTCTGTGGGTCAGGATTGTCGTGGATACGATAAGGGAGAGTCTTTGCCAACTGTCCCTTCTTTACCTTACCTACACTCTCAGCCACAGTGCGGTTGGCAAGAAGCATAAATTCCTCAACTAGGTTGTTAGCCTCGAATGTCTTCTTGAAATAGCAACGAATCGGTTTGCCTTTTTCATCAAGTTCAAACTTCATCTCCTCGCCTTCGAACTTCACTGCACCATTCTTGAAACGGTCATCACGCAGTTTACGGGCAATCTCCCACAACTTACACAATTCAGGAGCCCATTCGCCAGTAGGATTCACAGGACCATCGCCAAGGGCATTGCTATTAACGAGAATCTGCTGAACCTCATCGTAAACAAAACGACGGTTTGACTTTATCACAGTATGCTTTATGCGATAGTTGTGTATATTGGCGTGCTCATCCATTTCGAAGATTACTGAATAAGCCAGTTTCTCTTCATCAGGACGCAATGAACAAACGAAATTACATAGACGCTCTGGAAGCATAGGGATTGTTCGGTCAACGAGATACACCGATGTAGCACGCTTCTGTGCTTCCTTATCAATGATTGAACCCTCAGTGACATAATGACTCACATCAGCGATATGAACACCCACCTCGAACCATCCACCATCGAGAGGACGGATAGAGAGAGCATCGTCGAAGTCCTTTGCATCCTTTGGGTCGATGGTACAGGTGAATACATCGCGGAAATCCTCACGCTCAGCATAATCCTCGGCTGTAATCTCACCAGTAATCTCATTCGCTGCATCCTCGACAGCCTTTGGATACACATAAGGTAAGCCATACTGAATGAGAATGGTATTCATCTCGGCATCGTTCTCGCCACTACGACCAAGCACATCGATAACCTCACCGATGATATAACGGTTGTTGCTGTCAGGCCAACGCAACACCTTCACCACAGCTTTATCATCAGTGCGACCACCAAGGAGCTTCTTCCTTGGAATGATGATATCATGAACAAGCAAGCCATCCTGGAGAACAAGCCAAGCCATATCATCGTCAACACGCAGACGACCAACGAATATTTCTCGCGCACGCTCTACAATCTCAATAACCTGAGCCTCTTTTGCGTGATTGCGGCGACGAGCCATAACCGATACTTTCACCTTGTCGCCATCCATAGCGAAGAGCGAGTTGCGTTCGGTAACGAGAATCGGTTTACCCTGATCACCATCTATCTGAACTGAGTTGCGACCATTTGGTCGGCGAATGAAAATACCAGTCTGCACCTGCGAGTTATCCTCACGCAGACGATATGAGTTGTCGCTGGCACGAGAGATGAAATCCTCCCATGCCAGTTCTTCCATTATCTCAATGGCGAGCATCTTCAACGGATGAGTGTTGAGTTTCAACTCACGGAAAATATCCTTGAACGAAATAGTACGACCAGGGTTTTCCTTAAAATACTGAACAAGAATCTCCGACAGGGTGTTTTTGTTCATACGATGCTTTCCAGCCTTCTTATCTCTTGACATAATGACATTTATGATTTACTGATTTACAATTTACGATTTTTTGGTACTCAGGCGGCAAAGCCGGAGTCCAATTTTTTATTATGTAGCAAAAATAAGAATTTTATTTCATATTAAGGAAACATAATGAACCTTTTCGTATTAAAATTCAGTGAAAAAGTGTAATTTTGCAGAAAAATAAGAAACAAATGCAGTTTGATTCAATAAATAAGAGCAATAAAAAGACAGCGGAATTTATGCGATTCTGTATCAACGGGTGCCTCGCTGTGTGTATCCAGTATGGTGTTTATTGGTTGTTGCTGCATTTCGGTTTCGAGAAAAATATAGCCTTCACTGCGGGATATATTGTTTCGTTCACATATAATTTCATTGCAACAAGTTACTGGACATTCCGCAGTAAACCAACATGGAAACGATTCACCGGCTTTGCTGGTTCGCATGTTGTGAACTATCTGGTTCAGATTGTTTTCCTGAATGCTTTCTGCTGGTTGGGCTTCACAGAGAAAATATCAGGTCTGTTAGCAATGGCGGCAGCTGTGCCAATCAACTATGTCATTTTGCACTTTGTCTATAAGAAATAGCATCACACATTATTATTATATAACAAAAAGAGTGCATAATTATTGATTTATGTGTATTTTTACTGCACAATGATATATAAATTGTGCAAAAAAAGTGCTTTTTTGGCTTAAATATTTGTCTATATTAAATAATTTTCGTTACTTTGCAGATGATTTTGAAATAGAATATTTTATTAAACACTTTAAATTCTTATTATTATGTCAGAAATTGAAAGCAAAGTTGTAGCTATCATCGTTGATAAGCTCGGCGTAGATGAGGCAGAGGTAAAGCCAGAAGCATCATTCACTAACGATCTCGGTGCTGATTCACTTGACACTGTAGAGCTTATCATGGAGTTCGAGAAGGAGTACAACATCTCTATTCCAGATGATAAGGCTGAGACAATTGCAACTGTTGGTGATGCTATCGCATTTATCGAGCAGAATGCATAATACTCAGAGTATATAAGCTTCAATAGTACATGGTTTATAGTTTATATCACTGGTTTCGGCCAGTCTTATAGACTATAAACCATAATTTCGTTTAGTATGGCATATTATTTTCAATGCCATCTGACGGTTCGAGATTATAATAATAATTATTATTAATTTACAATTAATCCCTATAAAAAATTATGGAATTGAAAAGAGTTGTAGTAACTGGTATTGGTGCAGTTACTCCATTAGGAAACAACCCTGAAGAGACTTGGGAGGCACTTATTGCTGGTAAGAGCGGTGCTGCTCCTATCACACATTTCGATACTTCATTGTACAAGACACAGTTTGCTTGTGAAGTAAAGAATCTTAATGTTACAGATTACATCGACCGCAAGGAAGCTCGTAAGATCGACACATACGCACAGTTTGCACTTATCTCTGCTCAGCAGGCTATCGAGGATTCAGGTATGGATCTCGAGACAGTTGACAAGAACCGTATCGGTGTTGTCTATGGTGTAGGTATCGGTGGTATCAAGACTTTCGAGGATGAGATTGGCTACTATGCTACTCACAAGGAGAATGGTCCTAAGTTCAACCCATTCTTCATTCCAAAGATGATTTCAGACATCGCTGCTGGTCATATTTCTATCAAGTATGGCTTCCACGGTCCTAACTACGCTACAACATCTGCTTGTGCTTCTTCTACAAACGCTCTTGCTGATGCATTCAACCTTATCCGTCTTGGTAAGGCAAATGTAATCGTTGCTGGTGGTGCAGAGGCTGCTATCACTGAAGGTGGTGTTGGCGGTTTCAATGCTATGCACGCTCTCTCAACCCGCAATGACTCTCCTGAGACTGCTTCTCGTCCATTCTCAGCAAGCCGCGATGGTTTCATCATGGGTGAAGGTGCTGGTTGCTTGATCCTCGAGGAGTTGGAGCATGCAAAGGCTCGTGGTGCAAAGATCTACTGCGAGATGGTTGGCGAGGGTATGTCGGCTGATGCTCATCATATCACTGCTTCTCATCCAGAGGGTCTCGGTGCTAAGCTCGTTATGGAGAATGCACTCCAGGATGCTGGTTTGAAGCCAGAGGATATCGACTATATCAATGTTCACGGTACATCAACACATGTTGGTGACATCTCTGAGGCAAAGGCTATCAAGGATGTATTCGGTGAGGCAGCATATAAGTTGAATATCTCTTCTACAAAGTCAATGACTGGTCACCTCCTCGGTGCTGCCGGTGCTGTAGAGGCTTTGGTTTGTGTATTGGCTGTAAAGAACGACATCGTTCCTCCAACAATCAATCACGAAGAGGGTGATGAGGATCCAGAGATCGACTACAACCTCAACTTCACATTCAACAAAGCACAGAAGCGTGAGGTTCGTGCTGCATTGTCAAACACATTCGGTTTCGGTGGTCATAACGCTTGCGTTATCTTCAAGAAATACTAGAAAATATGATAAAAGATTTAATAACTGCGATAAAGCTCCCTTTCCTCAAGGATAAGGAGCTTTATTGCGATATAAAGAGAATACTCGGATTCTATCCAGGCGATATTGAACTCTACAAGACTGCATTGATGCACAAGAGTGTGATGCATCGCAACAACAAGGGTAAACCAGTGAACAACGAACGACTGGAATTCCTTGGTGATGCTGTGCTCGATGCTGTAGTGGGCGATATTGTTTATCGTCATTTCCCTGGCAAGAGAGAGGGATTCCTCACAAACACACGCTCTAAACTCGTTCAGCGTGAAACACTCGGCAAACTGGCCAATGAGATGGGAATCACCAAACTTGTGCTCTCTTCCGGCCGTTCCCAGAGTCATAACAGTTATCTCGGTGGTAATGCTTTCGAAGCACTTGTCGGTGCAATGTACCTCGACAAAGGCTACGACAAGTGTATGAAGTTCATGGAGAAGCGCATTCTCGACAAGCTCATCAATATTGATAAGGTGGCTTACAAGGAAGTAAACTTCAAATCGAAATTGCTAGAATGGAGTCAGAAAAACCGTATCAACCTTGAATACAAGGAGGTGGAGTCGAAGAAAGACGAACATGGCAACCCTGTATTTATATATAAGGTAGTGCTCGAAGGCATCGACGGTGATACTGGTAAGGGCTATTCGAAGAAGGAATCACAGCAGATGGCTTCAAAACTCACACTGGAGCGACTTCGTAAGAACACCAAATATCTCGATTCAATCTTTGCTGCCAAGACCGACCGTACAAAGATGGAAGAAGAACCAGTGATGTGTGTGCCAGAGGTTGAACCAAGCAATGATACACCAGCTCCAAAGCAATCTAACAAGAATAAGCAGGAAAACAAGCCAGAGAAGAAGCCTGAGAAAAAGCAGGAAAACAAGGTTGAAAAGAAGCCGGTAGAGAAATCAGAGCAGAAGGAAGCAAAGCCTGCTAAGAAGGACGATAAATCTGTTAATAAAGAAAATAAGACTGATAACAACGCTGAAGAGTCGCCAAAGGAGAATACTCCTAACGAAGAGCGTAAGCCTCGCAGAAACAACCGTCGTTCACGCAGAGAGAAACCACAGCAGACAGATGCTCCTACGGAGCAAAATGATGGCAAAAAGCCACAGAACGATGATAAGGACTTCGACTTGAGTGACATTTCCGCAAAACAACTCACACGCGAAGAGATAATCGAACTGGCTGAAAAGGCTGCTTTCGAAGAGCAATAAAATATTAAAGTTTAAGAAGTTAAGAGGAGTTATCGCTTCGCTGGGAAGTTATGAGGAGTTAAGGGACGAATGTCTCTAATGACGAACCTTACCGCGAGAATAACTATTGTCCTTTAACTTCCCTAGCGAGTGAAGCGAGCGAT
>JAUNIK010000166.1 GCA_030523505.1 Prevotellaceae bacterium
AAGACCCTTACGAGCACCGTGAGTAGAGATAAAGTACTCGAGCACTGACATACCCATCTTGAAGTTAGAAAGGATAGGGTTCTCAATAGTAGGACGTTCATCAGCACCAGCCTTCTGAGGCTTTGCCATCAAACCACGCATACCTGAGAGCTGCTTAATCTGATCCTTAGAACCACGGGCACCAGAGTCGAGCATCATGAATACAGCGTTGAAGCCCTGGTCAGCCTCGGTCATCTCCTTCAAGAGGACATCCCCCAACTTATTGTTTACGTTGGTCCATGCATCGATAACAAGCTGGTAACGGTTCTGGTCGGTAATCATACCCATATTGAACTGATCCCATACATTGTCAACCTCTGCCTGACCATCAGCGATGATCTGCTCACGTGATGCAGGAACGATGATATCGTCAAGGTTGAATGAGAGACCTGCCTCATAAGCCTTGCGGTAACCAAGGTTCTTAATACCATCAAGGAACTCACATGCACGAGCCATACCCACTGAGTTGATAACTCGCTGGATGAGACCGCGGAGTGTCTTCTTTGAGATGATATCGTTGAAGAAGCCGATTTCTGTTGGAACGATACCGTTTACGATTACACGACCAACAGTTGTCTCAATCATGCGCTTCTGGATCTTGCCGTCAACGAGGTCGTCAACGATAACCTTTACCAGAGCGTGAACATCACACTTACCTTCATTGTAAGCGATGATAGCCTCTTCTGGGCCATAGAATGTGAGGCCCTCGCCCTTTGCACCTGGGCGTACCTTTGTAATATAGTAAAGACCGAGCACCATATCCTGTGAAGGAACGGTGATAGGGTTACCATTAGCAGGGTTAAGAATATTGTGGCTCTGGAGCATCAGGATCTGAGCCTCGAGGATAGCCTCATTGCTCAATGGGAGATGCACAGCCATCTGGTCACCATCGAAGTCGGCGTTGAACGCAGTACATGCCAGTGGGTGGAGCTGAATAGCCTTACCCTCGATCATCTTTGGCTGGAATGCCTGGATACCGAGACGGTGAAGTGTAGGAGCACGGTTCAAAAGAACTGGATGACCCTTCATTACATTCTCGAGGATATCCCAGATTACTGGCTCGCGACGGTCAACAATCTTCTTTGCTGACTTCACAGTCTTCACGATACCGCGCTCGATGAGCTTACGGATGATGAATGGCTTATAGAGCTCTGCAGCCATAAGTTTTGGAAGACCGCACTCGCCCATCTTCAACTCAGGACCTACAACGATAACCGAACGGGCTGAATAGTCAACACGCTTACCGAGGAGGTTCTGGCGGAAACGACCTGCCTTACCCTTCAATGAGTCTGAGAGTGACTTCAATGGACGGTTTGACTCGCTCTTCACTGCCGAAGCCTTACGAGAGTTGTCGAACAATGAGTCGACAGCCTCCTGAAGCATACGCTTCTCGTTACGGAGAATTACCTCTGGAGCATGAATCTCAACGAGACGCTTCAGACGGTTGTTACGGATGATGACACGACGATAGAGGTCGTTCAGGTCAGATGTAGCGAAGCGACCACCATCCAGTGGTACCAATGGGCGCAACTCTGGAGGAGTTACAGGGAGAACCTTCATGATCATCCACTCTGGACGGTTCACCTCCTTGCTGTTGAGGAATGCCTCTACAACACGGAGACGCTTCAAAGCTTCTGCCTTACGCTGCTGGCTTGCATCCTTGTAAGCTTCATCACGGAGCTGGTCAGCGAGAGCCTCAAGGTCGAGCTCTGCAAGGAGGTCATAGATAGCCTCTGCACCCATCTTGGCAACGAACTTATCTGGATCGTCGTCAGGAAGGAGCTGGTTCTCATAACCAACCTTATTATCAATAATATCGAGGTACTCCTCCTCTGAGAGGAGATCATACTTCTTTGAACCAAGTACTGCACTCTCTGATTCTGCATCAGCATCACCTCCTGCCTTTGCAGCAAGAACACCTGGACGGATAACGATGTACTTCTCGTAGTAGATGACAGCATCCAACTTCTTTGTTGGCAAGCCGAGGAGATAGCCCATCTTGTTTGGGAGAGAACGGAAGTACCAGATATGAGCTACTGGCACAACGAGGTCGATGTGTCCTGCACGCTCACGGCGTACCTTCTTCTCAGTCACCTCAACACCGCATCGGTCACAAGTGATACCCTTATAGCGGATACGCTTGTACTTACCGCAAGCACACTCATAGTCTTTTGTAGGACCGAAGATTCGCTCGCAGAACAAACCGTCACGCTCAGGCTTGTATGTACGATAGTTAATTGTCTCAGGCTTGGTAACCTCACCGAAAGAGTTCTCGAGGATCTCCTCTGGAGAAGCCAGACTGATGGTTATTTTAGTAAAATTATTCTTTACTTTTGTATCTTTCTTGAAAGCCATTGTATCTTACAATTTTACGATTTACAATTTACAATCTACTTTATTTTTTACAATCTTTCAACTGTAAATTAATCAAGCTTAACACTCAGACCAAGACCGCGGAGTTCGTGCAGGAGCACATTGAGAGACTCAGGGATACCTGGAGTTGGCATTGCATCGCCCTTGACAATAGCCTCGTATGTCTTGCTACGGCCTACAGTATCATCCGACTTGACTGTCAGAATCTCCTGAAGGACGTGTGAAGCACCGAAGGCCTCAAGAGCCCAAACCTCCATCTCTCCGAAACGCTGACCACCGAACTGTGTTTTACCACCGAGAGGCTGCTGTGTGATGAGAGAGTAAGGACCGATAGAACGAGCATGCATCTTGTCTTCAACCATGTGGCCGAGCTTGAGGAAGTATGTTACACCTACTGTAGCTGGCTGGTCGAACATCTCACCTGTCTCACCATCATAAAGATGTGTAGAGCAGAGGTTTGGCAAACCTGCCTTCTCTGTCCACTCTGAGAGGTCTTCAAGATGAGCACCATCAAAGATTGGAGTAGCGAACTTGACACCGAGTCTGCGACCTGCAGCACCGAGGATAGCCTCGAAGATCTGTCCAAGGTTCATTCGTGAAGGCACACCCAGTGGGTTCAATACCAAGTCAACAGGACGACCGTCCTCAAGGAATGGCATATCCTCTGTACGTACTACCTTAGAAACGATACCCTTGTTACCGTGACGACCAGCAAGCTTATCACCGACACCGATCTTACGCTTCTTGGCAACATAAACCTTAGCCATCTGGAGGATACCAGCAGGGAGGTCGTCACCGATAGAGATAGCGAACTTGCGGCGCTTCAACTCTGCATCAAGCAACTTATACTTGCGGATATAGTTCATGATGAGCTTCTGGATGAGCATGTTTGTGTGCTCGTCGTCAGTCCACTCATTTGACTGGATTCCGTCATATTCAAGGTTCTTGAGGACAGCAGCTGTGAGCTGTGCACCCTTGTTGATGATCTCAGCACCCGAATAGTCGTGGATAGCCTGACAGGTCTTGCCCTCTGCGAGAGTAAGGATCTTGTCAACGAGGATATCCTTCAAGTCGTTGTTCTTAGCCTCGTACTCTTCCTCGAGTTTATTGAGCAAAACCTTATCCTGCTTCTTTGACTCACGAGTCTTGACTGCACGAGAGAACAGCTTCTTGTCGATGATAACACCCGAAAGTGATGGGTTAGCCTTCAATGAAGAATCCTTCACATCACCGGCCTTGTCACCGAAGATAGCACGGAGCAACTTCTCCTCTGGCGATGGGTCGCTCTCACCCTTTGGCGAGATCTTACCAATCATGATGTCACCTGGCTCGATACGAGCACCTACACGGATGATACCATTCTCGTCGAGGTCCTTTGTAGCTTCCTCGCTTACATTTGGAATATCTGCTGTGAACTCCTCAACACCACGCTTTGTCTCACGTACGTCGAGTGAGTACTCATCTACATGAACTGATGTCAGTACATCCTCACGAACGAGGCGCTCTGAAAGTACGATAGCATCCTCGTAGTTGTAACCCTTCCATGGCATGTAAGCCACGAGGAGGTTGCGACCAAGAGCGAGCTCACCGTTCTCTGTTGCATAACCCTCTGTGAGGATATCGCCCTTCTTCACACGCTGTCCCTTATGACAGATAGGACGGAGGTCGATAACCATGTTCTGGTTTGTACGACGGAACTTTGGAATACGGTATTCCTTCATCGCTGGCTCAAAGCTTACGAAATCCTCTTCCTCTGTGCGATCGTAGAGGATACGGATTGTTGTAGCGTCGAGATAGTCGATAACACCGTCACCCTCAGCAGTGATCATTGTGCGAGAGTCCTCACACACCTGCTTCTCAAGACCTGTACCAACGATTGGTGCATCGTTGTGGAGAAGTGGCACTGCCTGGCGCATCATGTTACATCCCATCAAAGCACGGTGACCGTCATCATGCTCCAAGAACGGGATAAGTGCTGCTGACACAGAAGCAATCTGCTGTGGAGCAACATCCATAAGGTTCACCTGTGCAGGAGGAACTACTGGATAGTCATCATCCTGACGGCACTTAACGACCTTACGGATGAATGAACCGTCCTCGCGCAATGGAGCGTTACCCTGACCGATGATCAGGTTCTGCTCTTCCTCTGCTGTTACATAGATAACATCCTCGTTATCCATGTCAACATGCGAATCGGCAACCTTACGATATGGTGTCTCGATGAAACCGAGATCATTTATCTTTGCGTAAACACAGAGTGATGAAATCAAACCGATGTTTGGACCTTCAGGAGACTCGATAGGACAAAGACGACCATAGTGTGTATAGTGTACGTCTCGAACCTCGAAACCTGCACGCTCACGAGAAAGACCACCAGGACCGAGGGCTGAGAGACGACGCTTGTGTGTTACCTCTGCCAATGGGTTTGTCTGGTCCATGAACTGTGAGAGTGGGTTTGTACCGAAGAATGAGTTGATAACGCTTGAGATAGTCTTAGCGTTGATCAGCTCGAGTGGCGAGAACACCTCGTTGTCACGAACATTCATACGCTCACGGATGGTACGGCTCATACGAGCGAGACCAATCGAGAACTGGTTTGCCAACTGCTCACCTACAGTACGTACGCGACGGTTTGACAAGTGGTCGATATCGTCAACCTTAGCCTTAGAGTTTACAAGGTTGATGAGATACTTGATAATCTCGATGATATCATCCTCAGTCAAAACACGCACATCCATCTCTGTGTTGAGATTGAGCTTCTTATTGATACGGTAGCGACCTACCTCACCAAGGTCATAGCGCTTGTCTGAGAAGAACAAGTTCTGGAACACTTCACGAGCACTCATCTCATCAGCAGGATCTGCATTACGCAACTGACGATAGATATACTCTACTGCTTCCTTCTCGCTGTTACTTGGGTCCTTAGCAAGGGTGTTAAAGATAATATCGAACTTGCTTACATCCTCTTCGTCCTTGTGGAGCAGGATTGTGCTTGCACCGCTCTCGAGGATCTTCTCCATTGATTCAGCAGTGATTTCCTCTTCACGCTTAAGGATAATCTCGTGACGGTCGAGCGAAACAACCTCTCCTGTATCCTCATCAACGAAATCCTCTACCCAGCTCTTGAGCACATTACCAGCAAGCTTGCGACCGATAGCTTCCTTGAGGTTCTTCTTGTTAACCTTAATCTCCTCAGCAAGGTCGAATATCTTGAGAATATCCTTATCATTCTCGAATCCCATTGCACGGAGGAGAGTTGTTACAGGCAACTTCTTCTTACGGTCGATGTAAGCGTACATCACATTGTTGATGTCGGTTGCAAACTCAATCCATGAACCCTTGAAAGGAATAATACGTGCGCTATAAAGAGCTGTACCATTTGCATGTACGCCCTGACCGAAGAATACGCCAGGTGAACGATGCAACTGTGATACAACAACACGCTCAGCACCATTGATTACAAAGGTACCGTTAGAGGTCATATAAGGGATTGTACCAAGGAACACATCCTGAATAACTGTTGGGAAGTCCTCATGATCTGGATCCGAACAGAACAGCTTCATCTTAGCCTTAAGAGGTACGCTATATGTAAGACCACGCTCGAGGCACTCCTCGATAGAGTAGCGAGGTGGGTCGATATAGTAATCCAAGAACTCAAGAACGAAGCTGTTTCGCGTATCGGTGATAGGGAAGTTCTCAGCGAACACCTTATACAAACCGTCATTCTTGCGTTCCTCAGGCGGAGTATCTAACTGAAGGAAGTCCTTGAAAGACTTCAGCTGTACATCAAGGAAATCCGGATAAGGGAGCGGATTGTGTACGCTTGCAAAATTTACTCTGTTATCTATAACTTTTGCTGCCATTATTGTTGTATTAATATTACTAGAAAATCTAGATCATCTAGAAGACCTAGATTATCTAGGATTAACGAAAGACACAAAAAGGTTAGGACTC
>JAUNIK010000167.1 GCA_030523505.1 Prevotellaceae bacterium
GACCTCCAGATTATGAGTCTGTTGCTCTAACCAACTGAGCTACAAGTCCAGTGCTATGCAATGATAGATTCCCCAAAAAGAGGTTATCTTGCTTTTGCGACTGCAAAATTACGAAGAAATTCTGAACAAACCAAAATAATTGCCCAAAAAAGCATTTTTATTAGTCAATATAAGCAAATCAATTTCTTTTTACTAGAAATAATGAGTACCTTTGCATTAAAATGCAATGATAATGACTGATAACAACCATCATATAGGACTTTCTCAGGAACAAGTGGAGCAGAGTCGCCGTGAACATGGACAGAATGTCCTTACACCTCCGGCAAAAACTCCACTATGGAAACTCTATCTCGAGAAATACCAAGACCCGATGATTCGCATTCTGCTTGCAGCGGCTATGATATCACTTATCCTGGCTTTTGTACAGCATGACTTCCTCGAAACAATCGGTATCTTTGTTGCGATATTCTTCGCCACAACAGTGGGATTCTATTTCGAGTGCGACGCATCAAAGAAATTCGATGTTCTCAATGCCATAGGCGAAGAACAGCCAGTAAAGGTGCGCCGTAATGGAAAGGTACGCGAGGTGGCACGCAAGGATATCGTTGTTGGCGACATCGTTCTATTGGAAGTGGGCGATGAGATTCCGGCTGATGGCACTCTGCTGTCGAGCCTTAACATGCAGGTTGACGAATCATCACTGACCGGTGAGCCTCTCACAACAAAGAATGCCCTTCAAACAGAGTCGTCCAACGGCGAGGCGTATGCTGCCAACCAGGTGCTGCGCTCAACAATGGTGATGAACGGCCGCGGCGAGATGGTTGTAACCCGTGTTGGTGATGTAACGGAGATTGGTAAGGTGGCACGCAAATCGACCGAGGACACGAATGTGAATACTCCTCTGAATATGCAGCTAGACCGATTGGGCAAGATGATAAGCATCTTCGGTTTCACATTCTCTGCTGTCGCCGGAGTAGCATTCTTCATCGTTGGAGCCAGTGCTGCCGACTGGAGTATGTCAACCATAGAATGGATACAGCTCGCACTGCGAAACTTCATGCTGGCAGTAACACTTATCGTGATGGCTGTGCCTGAAGGACTACCGATGGCTATCACCCTTGCTTTAGCCCTCAATATGCGCAGAATGCTGAAAAGCAACAACCTGGTGCGTAAACTCCATGCTTGCGAGACCATGGGCGCAGTAAATATAATATGTACTGACAAGACCGGCACTCTGACGCAGAACCGCATGACGGTAGGAGCGATGGATATTGTTAGCGATGGCGATATTGAGTGGTTGGCGCGTTGTATTGCCCTTAATTCGACAGCCCATGTGGAGGACGACGGACAGAGCGTGGGTAACCCAACAGAGGCGGCACTGCTTCGCTGGGTACAGGAATCTGGTTTCAACTACCACAAGATGCGCCGTGCTGACAAGATTGTCAGTCAGCAGCCATTCTCTACAGAATTGAAATACATGTCGACAACGGTTCTCATCGATGGCAAAGAGACCGTCATTGTGAAGGGTGCGCCTGAGATAGTGATGGATATGTGCCAGATGACCGATGAGGAGAGGGACTGGCTAAACCGCAAGTTGGCTGAATATCAAAACAAAGCCATGCGAACCCTTGCTTTTGCCGTAGATGGTAAGATGCAGGCGATAGCCGCTATCAGCGATCCTATCCGCGAGGATGTGCCTGAGGCGGTGAAAGATTGTCTCGACGCTGGTATCAGCGTAAAAGTTGTCACTGGCGACACATCAGCCACAGCGATGGAGATTGCACGGCAGATTGGGGTCATCAACCAATTTAGCGAAAGCGATAGCGATAGCCTTTCGACAAGCTCAGGACAGGCTGGACACGGGGGCAGGGTGATTCATATCACTGGTGCTAAGTTTGCGGCATTGAGCAACGAAGAGGCGGAAGAGGTGGCAAAGACACTGATTGTCATGAGTCGTGCCCGCCCTACCGACAAGCAGCGTTTAGTGCAGATTCTGCAGAAACTGGGCAACATCGTGGCTGTCACAGGTGATGGCACCAATGATGCTCCGGCTCTCAACTACGCCCATGTGGGACTGTCACTAGGTTCGGGCACAAGTGTGGCGAAGCAGGCCAGCGACATGACGCTCATCGACGACTCGTTCGGCTCTATCGCCAGTGCTGTGATGTGGGGCCGTTCGCTGTTCCGCAATATCCAGCGATTCCTGTTCTTCCAATTGGTTGTGAATGTAGCTGCATTGCTACTCGTCATCGGTGGAGCATGTATCGGTCAAGAGATGCCACTCACTGTGACTCAGATTCTGTGGGTGAACCTCATCATGGACACTTTCGCCGCTATGGCTCTCGCATCACTGGCACCATCAAAGACGGTGATGAAAGACAAGCCACGCAACCAGAAGGCGTTTATCATATCAAAGAAGATGTTCGGCTACATACTCTTCTGGGGTATCATCTTTGCCGTGAGCATGCTCGGATTGCTGTTCTACTACGAGAATAAGGGTAACGGAGGACATGTGGATGCTCACGAACTGACGAAGTTCTTCACCATCTTCGTGATGCTGCAATTCTGGAATCTGTTCAACGCCAAAGCTCTCTATTCCGGTGAGTCAGCACTGAAAGGATTCGGACGCAATGGTGGCAACCGTGGTTTCCTGTTTGTACTGGCGATGATTCTCATCGGACAAGTGCTCATCGTGACTTTCGGTGGCGAGATGTTCCGCACCATGCCACTCAGCCTTTGCGAATGGGCTAAGATTACCTTACTCACATCGGTGGTACTATGGATTGGTGAGGCGTGGAGATATTTCCGACATACCAAAAAGAATCATCACAATACACCCTCCCCTACCAACTCAGTACCATTTGTAGCAACAGTAGGTTTCTTCGACGGAGTACACAGAGGTCATCAGTATGTGATGGCACGACTGATAAGAGATGCAAAGGAGCACGATATGCAGTCGATGGTTGTGACATTCCGCCAGCATCCACGGCAGGTGTTGCAGAAGGACTTCATTCCAAAACTCCTCACTCCATACAAAGACAAGAAACGACTGTTGGCACAGACTAGCGTTGATAGAATCGAAGGAATAACATTCACCAAGGAGTTCGCTTCACTTTCGGCAGGCGAGTTTATGCAGATGCTCCATGATGATTATCACGTCAAGAGACTGCTTATTGGCTATGACAACCGTTTCGGTCGCAACCGTTCGGAAACATTTGAGGACTACGTCCGTATCGGCAAGGAGATAGGAATTGAGGTTGTTTGTCTCGATGCATTGGACAACAACGGGCAGAATATCAGTTCATCGGTAGTACGCCGCCTGCTTGCCGAGGGTGATGTGGCGAAAGCAAATGAAAATCTCGGTCATGAATTCGGCTTTGAAGGAACGGTTGTTCGTGGCTTTGGCGAAGGTCGCAAACTCGGGTTCCCGACAGCGAACATGAAGATTACCACAGAGCAACTTATCCCGAAGCGTGGTGTCTATGCCGTGAAAGTCAGCGTAGAGGGCTTTGCTGAGGAGTTTGCGGGAATGATGAACATCGGTTGCCGCCCTACCTACGGTGAATTCGGTGAGACCGTAGAGGTAAACATCCTTGATTTCGACGCCGACATCTACGACCGCCGCATCAGTGTGCGTTTCATCGATCGTATACGCGACGAGAAGCGATTCGGTTCAATCGAGGAACTAAAAGCCCAACTATCAACGGATAAAGAACAAATAAAAAGAATAATACGATGAAACAGAAAGTTCTGGCTGTGGTAGATATTCTGCTCTACCTTATTATATATTTGTGCATGCAAGGACTGTGCATGGGCATATTTTCTGCATTCTTCAAATCAGATATGGGCATGGCACTCACGCTTACACAAGTTGTAAGTGCCACCGTTACAATAGCGATATTCTACGTCATGCACTGGTCACCATTGCTCGACACATTCTATTGCCGCAAACCAGCGTTGTTTTATTCTGCGCTCATTATCCTCACTCTGGCGTCTATCATCCCTTCGCAGTGGTTTATAGAACTGAGCGAGGCTGACGTTCCAAAGGAATTCGAGGCGCTGTTCAAGGCCTTGTTTGAAGAGCCAATAGGCCTGTTTGCCATAGCCGTATTGGTGCCGATATGCGAGGAGGTGGTATTCCGCGGAGCTATCCTTGGTCGCCTGCTAAAAGTGTTCGGTACAAAGAAAGCATGGGGGGCAATCATCATCTCAGCCCTGATATTCGGTTTAGCACACGGCAACCTTGCCCAGAGCCCACACGCTTTTGCCCTCGGCATATTGTTCGGCTGGCTCTACTACCGCACAGATAGCCTCATCCCAAGTGCCATAATGCATGTACTGAACAATTCCACAGCAGTGCTCATGGAATGTATGATGCCAGATAAAGATACAGACAAACTCATTGACATCTTCAATGGTAACAGTCAACTGATGTATATCTCGATAGCAGCATCAATAGCCATAGCAATCCCAGCATTATGGGTGTTGATAAAGAATACGCCCCCGGCCTCACCCCAACCCTCTCCCAAGGAGAGGGAGTAAGTTAATACTCTTTTCTGACAGTGCGCCATCCGATAGACAAGGCAATTAAAGCACCTCCCCTTCTTTCTCCGCTGTCGCTATGAAAGCGGCAGAGCCGAGCGCGGGGAGGATGGGTGGGGCTATTCCTTTGCAAAAGGCCGCTCCTCATCAGGAACGGCCTTTTAGCATGGTGGCTTAAAATAATAATGATTGGGAATCTATCCCATAGTGATTGATTGTTCTTTATTTGGTTTTAAAAAGCTGTTGTTTCACTGTTACAACGGACTGATGGCACTGCTCTCCTGTGGAGAGAGACTTGATCGATGGAGAGAATCAATCTTCACCGAGTCGCTCTTTGCTACGCTTGTGCCTTGTACATTCTCCTGCTCCACACCAGCCATGTTCTCATAGCTATTGTCAGCTTCGAACGACATCTGCATTGCATTGCCCAATGTGAGGAAGATTGCCACTACTGCTGCAGCCTTGAAGAGAGGCATCAAACGCTGCTTCAAGCTGATAACTTTTGCCTTCACTGGCTTATCATCGCCAATCATTGCAAGCACCTTTGCATCGAAGTCATCACCAAGCTTATCCTGCTTTGGTTCTGTTGCCTCATAAACAAACAGGTCACGGTACATCAGAAGGCTCGCCGGGATGTCATCCTGGCTGAAGAACGCACGGAGTATATTCTCCTCTTCGAGAGTGGTCTGACACTCCCAATAGCGCTCGAGCAGTTGATTGATATACTTGTAATCCATATTATTTGTTTATTAATCTTTGGCGGCCGTTTTCGTCCGTTTCTATAATGAAGACGATTCAGCAAAAACAAAGTTACACTAAAACCAAAAAAAAATATGAGACCCCCTCCGTCTCCCCCATCGCTCGGCTCTGCCGCTTCGCTCGTAGGGCAGAAGAATGGTGGAGGGTTATGAAGATACTCTTTCTGACAGTGCGCCCCCCCGGATGGTCTCCCTCCCATCACGGGGAGGGCAAGGGAGGGGTCTTTTATACCCCCCAATTATTCTGTTTCTCAAAGGCTTCCTTCACCGCTTTACGGGCACGGAAAATGCTTATCTTCACCTGTTCTTCCGTAATGCTCAGGATGTCTGCTATCTCTTTGTATGTCTTACCTTCGAAATCGCGTAGTTGCATACACGAGCGCTGTTTCTCAGGCAGAGCATTCACCAACTGGCGCACCCTTTCAAGGTTGTCCTTCTGCTGAACCTGCTCCAATGGGTTCAGTGCACGGTCAGCCCTGTCAATCTCCATTCCTTCAAGGGAAGCATTCTGGTTATCGCGGAGTTTCTGATGATCGAGCGACAGATTACGGCATATTGTCATTGCAAACGCCTCAATGGATTCTATCTCATCCCACGACTCACGCTTGTTCCACACCTTGATGAGGGTATCCTGCACGATATCCTCAGCCTCTTGCGGGTTGAGGGTAATACGAAGCGACAAACGGTATAGCTTGTCCTTCATAGGTAGTATATCGTGACGGAAATCCATTATCTTTATTTTTTTATCACTGTTCCTTGAGTACCATCGAGGGCCGTCGCAAGTGTGATTATAACGCGACACACACCGGCATCAACAGCGGCAAGGGCATTCTCGATTTTTGGAATCATACCACCGGCGATAGTGCCATCGGCTACATAACGGTCGAAATCGCTACGTGTGATGACCGGTATGACAGAGTCATCATCATCTGGATTGCTCAGCACTCCCTTTTTCTCGAACGAATAGATGAGTGTCACATCATAATCCTTCGCGAGAGCCTTGGCTGTTTCTGA
>JAUNIK010000168.1 GCA_030523505.1 Prevotellaceae bacterium
GCAAAGGCTGCGAAGGAACGAGCGATGCCCGAGCCATCGACACGTGTGAGGCACTCGGTGGCCACCATAGGGCGGTTGCCCAACTCACGGATGATGAAATCCATCTGTTCACGGACATTACGACCAAGGTTGGAAACACACTCATAGGTGTGGATATTATGGATATCCATCATTCTCTCCACCTCGCAGATACGCTTCAACGCCTTGTTGTCGGCATCAGGATAATCCCATATAATAGAAGAGGTGATAGGCTGGCAGATATCCTCGTCGCGCAACCATTCTACCATTTTTTCCAGAAGATCCATGCCAGCGTAGGTTGACGGGGTGTCCTTATAATCAGGTTCGTTGCAAATATCCCAAAAGATGACACGACTATCCTTGGCGAAGGCTCTCACCAACTGGCGCACTTCCTGTTCGTATTCGGCATAAGGAAACACCTTGCCTTCACGGAGATAACGTCGATAAAGCGGTTTTGAACGGCTGATTACCGGTGACACCGTCATGCCATATTTTGCAGCAGAATCAGCCATCTGGCGTACATGTTCTATCTGCTGTTCGGCTGTCTCGCCATGAATCCAGAAACGCACGGAGTTGAGTCCCAGTGACGAGGCTTTCTGGAGCATCTCGTCGAGAGTCTGCGACGGATAGGCAGGGTAAGGCTCGTTGAAACCTTTTATTACGCCTACACGCTCATACCACTGCCATGCCTGTTTTTCGGTCCATTGCTTACGAGCCTGCATTGAAAGACACAGTCCAACAAGAATAATTACGGAAAATAGTTTTTTCATAAAAGATTGTTTATTTAGTTTTTTCGGTTCGAAAATGCAATCCCCCCCTGACGAGAGGGGGATTGTATGATAGGATTAAAATCTGTAGCCTACGCTGAAAGTCCAGACACGGTTGCCACCATTGCTGATAAGCTTGTTGAAACGGGAAAGTGGGAAACTGTACTGCACATCGACGATGACATTCTGATATTCCAATGAAGCACCAAGCGGAATGGACCACACAACAGAATTCATGTTCTGCATCTTTTCGTTATGTGTATCTGAGGTGAACTCCTTGTCGCCTTCCACCGGTTCCTTCAGGTCGGATATCACATAATGATATTTTGCATCGAGCAGGATACCAGCCTGGGCTCCAGCATGGAATGAGATAAAATCATTGGCATAGAGCTTTGCCGAAACAGGGATGTTGATATACTGCAAGTTGCAAGCCTGTTCCATGATACTGCTGGTCACCTTCGACTTATCGTCTGTGATACATTCTTCCGAGAAGTCCGGCCAACGACAACCCTGACGGGAATAGAATGCACCAATGCTGACTCCTAACGGTTCTAAGAGTTGACACTCAACATCAGCGCCGAGCATGAAGTCAGGGCGGATTCTGGACTTGAGTTGCTCATTTTCTGTGGTGTAGATGTTGCAATCGCCGAGATTGCTCATGTTCAAACCCACACGCGGAATTACGGAGAACTCCCCTACTCGCTTCTGAGCCCACACACTACCGAGGCTCATCAGGCATAATGCTACAAGAATAATCTTTTTCATTTGTTCGTTTTATAGAGTTACCAAGCCCCCTGCTCCCCATTTCGGGGAGACAGGAATGGCATTGTTTTTATTTTGCTTCTTCTATAATAAACGAATAACTGTAGAGATTATTGTTATCGAGTTCAAATTTCTGCAAAGGACCAGGGCCGCAACTTGCATTACCGATGCCACGCATAGCACAGTCGAGCGAGAGTACTATCTCTGGGCGATATACCTTGTCGAGGTCGTGACCATACTTCGTGTTCCACAGATCCTGATCGGTGTAGTGGAGTGAAGAGAAGTCGAGGGTGCCACCAAGAGAGGTGATGCGGATACCCTTGCCCTCGTTGTCGGTGAGTTCGAGCCAACGGGTGTCGGTACGCTCGCCCATACTCTGCGAACGGACATAAGCCTCGCGCATAGCGGTGACGGTGGTGTTCCATATTCCTACACGGGCACAGTCCTTACGATCCTGATAGTTCTCTATCGGACCGCGACCATACCAGCGTACATTCTCCAATGCAGGGATGAGGAACTGCTGCAGACCGAGACGAGCCGGCATCTCTGCTCCGCGCATTGCCTTGAACGAAGCATCAATGCAGAGACGACCGTCGGTGAGCGAGGTGTAGGAGATGGTACACATGAAGCGACTCTTGCCAATAGATACATTATGCTTCACAACAACTTCCTCGGAACCGTCCTTCAATGTGTGCTTCTGACAATCGATGAGTCGCGCGCGTACATCTTCTATTTTACGACGGTCGTTGGAAATAGAACGGAAGAAATTATAATGGAGGTTGCCGGCAAGAAGTTCACGACCACCTGATTTCAGCGAGGTCATAAAACCAGTCTCTGGGTCGAGGGTGTATTCGATATTGCCCTTGCCCGGGGTGATCTGCTGTTCCTTCTCTTTGAGGGCGATCTGCTCCTGAGCAACTACATGACCAGCATCAGCCCATATCTCATTGTTCTTGAGGAGGATATCGACATTGAGGAAATACTCCGCTCCATCGTTGGTATCAGGGAGTTCAACCTTCACCTTCGCCACCTCACCATATTTTGCCGATGGGAGATCTACGAGGACTATCTTTGATGGGCAACCATCGCGAACCACCTGGTAGGCAAGTTGCAACTCATCGAGATTAACATCGGTGTATTTGTTGAGGACAGAGAGTTCACTGCCGTTGAGGGTAATCTCTGCATACTGATATACCTTCTTCACCTGGAGGAGCTTTGGAGTGACCTTACGGTCAGGTGTCACGATACCGTTGCAACAGAAGTCCTGATCGTTTGGAGCATCGTCGAAGGTACCACCATAGCCAAACCAGTTGTCTTTGCCCTCGCCCCATCCCTTCGGACGGAGACCTTGGTCAACCCAGTCCCAGATACAGCCACCGATCATTCGTACACTCTCGTGCTCGATATAATCCCAGTATTCCTTGAGATTACCGATGGCGTTACCCATAGCGTGGGCGTACTCGCAGAGGAAATATGGTTTCTGATGACCGTTACGATCGTTGCCAATCATATTGCTGAGCGATGGGTACATCTGTGAATCCATATCCATATCATCGTTCTGCTCACAGTAGTGGATAGGACGGGTGGTGTCCAAAACACGGATGGCATCGCGCTCGGCGATGGCATTGCAACCGGCTCCCGACTCGTTGCCCAACGACCAGAACACTACCGATGGGTGGTTTCTGTCGCGCAGAACCATACGCACACCACGGTCCACATAGGCTTTCTCCCACGCTGGGTTGTTGGTGAGCGAGTGGTTGGCGTGACTCTCCTGGTCAGCCTCATCCATGATGTAGAGACCGTAGTAGTCGTAGAGGGCATACATCTTTGCATCGTTAGGATAATGGGATGTACGCACGGTGTTGATGTTATGACGCTTCATCAGGAGGATATCCTCGATCATACTCTCTGCAGGGATTGCCTTGCCGAGGGTTGGATGAGTGTCATGACGGTCAACACCCTTGAAATAAGTGAGTTTGCCATTGATATATACCTTGTTGTTCTTGATTTCCACACTGCGGAAACCGTGTTTCTGCGATGTACATACCTGAGTGCGACCTTGCGCATCGAGCAACTCAACAATGACTGTATAGAGATAAGGACGCTCTGCGCTCCAGAGATGTGGTTTGTTGACACGTATCACCGGTCCTGCACTAGCAAAGCCCGACCAACGGTTTGTCTTAGGATCAATGCGTCCGAAAGGATTGTTCTTGACTGCCACTTCATTGCCGTCAGCATCAAGAAGGGTTGTACGGATGCTCCAACCTGAACAAGCCTTAGTGCTGTTATTCATGAGAAGTGTGCTAACCGTGAGATCAGCAAACGAGTAGTCAGCACCGAATTTATTTGAAATTGCGACATCACGGATACCGAACTTAGGTTGTGCCACGAGATATACATCGCGGTGGATACCTGCAAGGCGGAAGAAGTCCTGGTCTTCGATATACGAACCGTCAGACCATTTATACACCTCGACAGCCACGGTGTTCTTGCCCACCTTGACGAAGTTGGTAACATCAAACTCTGAGTCGTTGTTGGCGCCCTGTGAGTAGCCCACCTTCTTGCCGTTCACCCATACATAGAAAGCAGAATAGACACCATCGAAATGGAGCACCACTCGCTTGTCTTTCCACGACTGTGGAATGGTGAAGTCACGACGATACGAACCAACTGCGTTTGGTTCTTTCTCGGCGGTGTAGCCTCGCTGTGGCTGGATGAAAGGAGGATTGTTGAGGAATGGATAGGTGATATTGGTGTAGATTGGTGTTCCGTAACCTTCCATCTCCCAGTTTGAAGGAACTGTGATGTTCTCCCAGTTCGACACATTATATGTGGTCTTGTAGAAATCGGCTGGACGGTCTTCAGGTTGTTTTGACCAATGGAACTTCCACTGGCCGTTGAGCAACTGATAGAACGACGACTGTGGACGAATCCATGGTTTCGCAGTAGCCTCATCAGCCATCATCTCCTCACGCGAAGGGTAAGGATAGAAGGTGGCGTGACCATCGAGCTTGTTGATGCCGATGATATTCTGGTTCTCCCAGTCGTTGTTGCTCTCGGTCTTTGGGAGAATCATCTCCACCTCTACATTCGACTCGACGAGTACCCACTGCTGACCTTCGGCATTGTCGTTGCGAGCGACGCTCCATACCGGTTCGCCGAACTGAGCCTGATCGCGGAGTCCGAGGTTAAGGCCGGAAGGAACACTGGTGATGGTGAATCGGCCGTTAGGGAGTTTTGTGATACGCCAGTGCTGGTTGACATTATTAATGCTCTCGCTCCACTGCAATACGCCCTGCTCTTTTTTGCCTCCACCATTGTCGAGGCCCATCTGTGAGTAGGCATTGATGATACGATACACATCGTCCTTCAAAGGAAGGATTTTCCACACCTGCGAAGATTCACCCTCCTTGCGCTTGGCAAGGAAGATGCCCGCATCCTGGGCCACAGAGCCGTTATTGTCGAGGACCAGACCTGATGGAGTCTGGATCTCGTAGGCTTTCTTTGCATCAATCTGCGCCGAAGCCGAGATCACAGCCACCAGGGTCAATAATAAGGTTAATAATCGTTTCATAGGTTTTAGGGGTTGTTATAGGGTTTGAGGGGATTTTCTCAAGAATGAGAAAAAAAGGGACAGCATTCTCAAGAATGAGAAAAAAAAGGGACAGCGTTCTCAAAAAATGAGAAACAAAGGGGACGGAGGGGATTAGAACTGGCCGTAAGGCAATTCGAAGATCTTGTTGCCATAGCCGGCGTCACCCTTCTGGATGCCGTTCTTCAGCCATCTAACGCGCCACTCAGAGCGACCGTGGTTGAACGACTCTGGCACCTCATAGCCCTGAGCCTTCTTCTGGAGATAGTCGTCACCGATACGCGATGCAATCTCAAGACCTTCCTCTACATCGCCAGCCTCAAGCGACTGGAAATGCTTGTTGTCGTGGTGAGCCCAAACACCAGCATAGTAGTCGGCCTGGAGCTCAAGACGCACGCTGATCTGATTAGCCTCAGTCTTGCTCACCTGGTTCATCTTGTTATGAGCCTGTGTAAGAGTACCAAGAAGATACTGGACATGGTGTCCCACCTCGTGAGCGATGACATAAGCATAGGCGAAGTCGCCAGCCGAACCAAACTGCTTCTTCATTGAAGAGAAGAACGAGAGGTCGATATACACTGTCTGGTCGCCAGAGCAATAGAATGGTCCCATGGCTGCCTGACCGTAACCGCAACCGGTCTGTGTGGCACCGGTGTAGAGTACCATCTTTGGGCACTCATATTTGAGGTTGTTCTCAGCAAAAATCTCTGTCCACACATCCTCTGTACCAGCGAGAATCTGCTTTGAGAACTGTGCGAGTTCCTGCTCCTCCTGAGTGAACTCACGGCCGTCTTCGCCCTGCTCGATAACCTGACCGCTCATCTGTTCCTGAGCTGCACCAAGCACTGCCTGGAGTGGGTCGCCACCAGTGAGCCAAGCCATAAGACCGGCAATGATTATACCACCAAGACCGATACCACCGATCTTACCCATGGAAGCGCCTTGACTACGACGATCTTCCACATTGTTGCTTTCTCTTCTACCATCTAATTTCATGATTCTATGAGTTTTAAGTTATTATTTATCAAAAAAGGATATTTTGCTTTGCAAAAATAATAAAAAGAAACGATAATACAAAAGAAAACACCGCGTTTTTATCAATCGAGTAGGAGGAAAACGAAGTGGTTTTCTTCCTACTTTCGTTTTCCGACCT
>JAUNIK010000169.1:0-686 GCA_030523505.1 Prevotellaceae bacterium
AAAATAATATTTTTTCTTTATCAAGAATTAGAGAATTTGAGAATTTAATTTTTCTTCTATGCAGTTTATAATTCTTTGAATTCTCTGAGAATTTTAGAATTGCCATCCGGATGGTAAACCTTCTTCCTGGATAGTAAATTCTCTAATTCTCTAATTCTTGACAGAAAAATACTCTGTGCCTAGTTGTATATCAATACTTTTATTTTACTATATAATAGAGAGTATTGCTAACTTTTACTGATTCACCAGCATTGCTGAACAAACCAACGCGTGATGGTGCAGACTTCTTAAGGCGTATTGTTTGGAGTTCACGCTGACCTACGAAAATGTGGATGTCAGTATCTCGCTTCTCGATGCGCAACTGGTTGTTTGCCTCAAAATCACGGCATGTTTTCACCTTATATATGTTTCGGTCATTCTGGCGTGGGTCCTTGTTGATCATTCTTATCGCTTTTGTTCTGACAGGAGAGAACGTGACCTTTTGCCATGCAGCATTATCTGATGCCGTCTCTGTATAGCTGAGAGGTATCCATCGGTTGGTGATAGCATCAAGATATTCAAGAGTCATTATGCCTGCCATGTCTTCACGATATACCCGGTCGCTTTGTTTTTTTGTTTTGTTAGCTTCGTAGCCAAAGTGTGTATCATAAAGGTGTTGGTATTATAATTACGAGACACAAGATTAA